>JACMLA010000548.1 GCA_014379815.1 Bryobacteraceae bacterium
AAAGCCGGGGTAACGCGATAGCTGTCACCGATGAAGAATTCGTACTCTTTCGACCCAAAGCTGCGGAAGGGAGCTTCTCCTATAGGAATAGCGGTCCCATCGAGCTGGTAATTGTAGTTCATCTGGCCGCTGGTGATCACGCCGAAGATGTTGCCGAATGCTCGCGAAAGCGAGGCCGGGTCTGAAAGTCTCAAACCGGAATTACCGGTTTGCCCAACCAGATAGTCTTGCGTCGCGGTGACAATATCGGCACCGAGTCCTGCCAGATTACCTCGTGAAAACTGGTAGCGGGGAAACGCATTCGCGTAATTCGTACGGTCGTTCCGAACGAACCGGAAGTTAATGCCGCCCGTGACCGTATGCTTCCCCTTCGTCCAGGTAACGTCATTAGCAAGGTTGTATGTAGGCGACGTTCGAATGTAGCCGCGTGTGAAATCCTGCAGTGAGTCAATAGTGTCGTGTGTCAGAGCGGTTCCAAGGGTTCCGGTGCGCTCCAGACCGATTCGAGTGACTCCGAATGTGAACACATTCACCAAAGTGGGGCTGAGCACAGCGGTGTAGAGCGCTGAAGCACCCCGGCTGTTGTTGAGGAGTTGCGCGGTCGGCGAGTCCCCCGGGTATTGCGCCAGAATCTCGTCGTTCTTATTATCGGCGAGTGTTCCGCGTACGGACAGATTATGCATGCCTTTAGAATCCAGACGGAAATCCATCTTGCCGACATAGGCTTTGTTGTCGAGCCGGAGAGGAGCGTTGAAGCGCAATGCCGAGAAGTTCAAGCCTCTATCGAGCCCGGAGGAAGGATCGTTCCCCGCGGGCATGGCTCGAAACGTTTCAAGCATGCGGGCACTGACACCGATACCCTGTGGATCGATTTGGCGCAGTTGCGCCGGCGAGAGCTCGTAGATCTGCCCGCCAGCGGTGGGGACACGAATGATACCTTGCTTCAAGGTCTCAGACGGCACTCGCCGGAACTGGCTTGCGCCACTTGCGTCAATACGCTGCTCATAGTTGAAGAAGTAGAAAACTCTGTCTCGAACAATCTTCCCGCCAAGCGAAGCGCCGAATTGGTTGCGGATCAACTGTTCACGAGCGACGCCGGCACGGTTATTGAACCAGTTGTTGGCTGAAGTGACGGTGTTTCGATGAAACTCGTACGCTGACCCGTGCATTTGGTTCGTCCCGCTCTTTGTAACCAGCGACACCTGACCACCGGAACTTCGGCCTTGGTTCGCCCCCTGACCACCCACTGTTACGCGAAACTCCTGAACGGAATCCAGCGGAACAGGCAGCGCGGCGTTGAATCCTCCTGGGCGGCTCACATTGTTCGTGGCGATGTTGTAGCCAGGTGTCGGAGCATTGCCTGCACTCGTTTCCAGCCCGGACGTCTGATTATCGTTGACGTCCACGCCATCCAGAGTTACATTGTTCTGATCGCGGCGCGCACCTAGGACCTCGCCTGTGGGTGTAACGCCTGGCTGCAAGCTGAGGAGTTCCACAACGTTGCGAGTCAGCAACGGC
>JACMLA010000549.1 GCA_014379815.1 Bryobacteraceae bacterium
ATCGCTCTCGACGGCGAGCGACCCACCCATCAGAGCTGCGAGGCGGTGACAAATGGCGAGCCCGAGCCCGCTGCCGGCAAACCGTCTGTTTGCCGCCGAGTCGACCTGAACAAAATCCTGAAATAAATGTGGGATGCGATCCTGCGGAATACCGATTCCGGTATCGCGAATTGCCATCCTCAGACTCCAGATTCCACCGGGCTTTTGCTGCCCGCTAAGGTCGATGGCTACCCTGCCTTCCGTGGTGAATTTGACCGCGTTCCCCGCCAGGTTGAAGACAACTTGCCGGACGCGCATCTCGTCGCCTTCGAAATACTCCGGAAGGTCGGGGTCGTAAGAAAATGAAAGTTCGATCCCTTGCACGTTCGCCTGCGCCTGCAGAAGCTTTGTCACTTCGACAACTGTTTGCCGAAGAGAGAATGGTGCCAGATGGAGATCCATGCGCCCGGCTTCCATCTTGGAAAGGTCGAGGATACCGTTCAGCAGCGCCAGCAGAGAGTTACTTGAGTTGCGGGCAGTATCGAGGTAATCGCTCTGTCCTGCATTTAGTCCGGTTTCCGACAACAACTCCAAAGTACCAAGAACACCATGGATGGGAGTGCGGATTTCGTGACTCATGGTGGCAAGGAAATCTGATTTCGCCCGTGCTGCATTCTCGGCCAGGTTGACGGCGTCGGACAGTTCAGCTGTCCTTTGCTCCACGCGCTGTTCCAGTTTTACTGTCTCCCGGCGGAGCATCGCTGTTCGCCAACGATAGATGATGGAGATCGCTGACGCAATGAGCGCCGCGCAAGCCAGGCGAAACCACCAGGTCTGATAGAACTGCGGGAGTACAACAATCCTGATTGTGGCTCCCTGTTCATTCCACACACCGTCATTGTTCGACGCCTTGACGGAAAACACATACTCTCCTGGCGGCAAATGAGAGTAGCTGACCGATCGCGACGAAGTTTTATGCCAGGTCGGCTCAAACGGTTCAAGCCGGTAGCGAACTTGCAACCGGTTGCGGGCCGCCAGACTCAGGACCGAAAACCTGAACTGCAGGACACCTGTGCTTGCTGGGATCTTCACCGTCCCGCCGAGCGGGAGCGCGTGCCCATCGGCTGAAATTCCCTCGAGGTGAATAGGCGGGACGATGGTGTTGAAAGGGATACTCCGCGAGTCGATACGGATCACGCCCAATAGATTGGGGAACCACAGCACTTGTACCGGTTCGGTCGAAAATACGGTACGATTCGCTCCCCCAAAATTGAAACTGCGCAAACCATCGGCGCTGCGGTAGTAAGTTTCTCCTGGTTCTTTTGCTGTTGTTCCGTCAAGAAAAGCGTTAAGGTCGGCCTTTGAGACCCGAACGAGGCCGGAGCGCAAGCCCAGCCAGAAGTACCCTTCTGTGTCCTCTGCAAAGTGGTAGACAAAATTTTGAGGCTTGCCGATCTGCTGCCCGTAGCGAGTAAGCTTTCCGTTTCTCCACCGGGCAAGTCCGCCGCCATCTAACCCAAACCAAAAATCGTTGGTTGAGTCGATGTAAAAAGTGTGAATCCGCTTCAATTCAGGGTCTGCGCCGAGAAAGACGGGAACAGCTTTTCCATTGCGCAGTTCGAATAACCCCGGTTTGTTCGCCGAAAGCCAAAGCCGGCGGTCGCGGGACTGTCGAACGACGGATCGACTTACCAGGGAAGGGAGGTTTGCCATGGGCATCGCTTTGACGCGGCCGTTCTCTCCGATAAACAATCCGCCGCCTGAGGTCCCGATCCACATACGTCCGGCGCGATCGCGACTGATCGATAGCATTTCTCCCACTCCAGCGGGAAAAGCCAGCTCCTGACGCTGGAGAGTGCCCGGGTTCAGGATGAACGCTGTATCTTTAGTCAATACCCAGATCTGTCCCGATGCATCCTTCTCGAGGGAGACGGGATCTTGTGTGCCAGTCGAAATCTGACTCAGCTTTCCGTCAGCGAGACGCCACAGTCCGCCCTGTTGGGCAATAAAGGTCGCATCGCCGCTCTGCACTACCGCCAGCGGAGCCTTTTTCAGCAAGCCTTCAGGCTCGCCCCAGGGCAGGAATCTGGGCTTGCGCAAACGATACAGATTGATCTCGGAGAACGTAATCCAGACGTTGTCCTCGCGGTCTTCGACAATGGTTAGTACTCTGTCGGAAGGCAGCGCCGAAATGAGCTCAAAATGTCCATCGCGGAGGAGAGCGACTCCCTTTCCGGTGCCTACCCAAAGAGATTTGTCCCTGCTGAGGATTAAACAGCGGATGTAGTCAGAAGGGAGCCCGTCTTTGGTAGTGAAAACTTTGACACGACCCTGCCCAACCAGCGCCAGGCCGTGTTCGGTGGCCACCCAGAGTCTGTGTGATCCTGCGGGAACAATTTGATTCACAGGTCCCGGAGGCATGCCCTCATTGGGACCATACGAGACTTTCACATTTCCATCGTCACCATGCTGCGCCAGACCGCCGTCGGTCCAACCGATCCACAACCGGCCGTCCGGATCACGGGCAGCCGACTGGATGCGTTTGAAGGGTCCGCGCAGACCTCTGGTCAGATCCTCCACCTGCTCGCCGACGATGCGCAACACCCTTTCCTCGCAAACGACCAGAGTTGCGTTTCCGTCGCCGAGTATCTGCTTCACATTGCGCGGCGCCGGGTACGCAGGTGCACGCCGGAAAACGCCGTTGTGAAAACGGACCACTCCATATTCTTTTGAATAGACCCAAACGCTGTTATCCGGCCCTGGGCCAATTTTCGTTATTTCCTGCCGGACAGCTCCGCCCAGATTCTGCCTTGGCTGATAAGTCTGGAAAGAATTCCCGTCGTACCGCACCAGGCCGTTGGCATTCGCAAGCCACAGATAGCCGTCCCGTGTTTGCATTACCGAAGAGATCGTCTCCTCGGGCAGGCCACTCGATGTGTCCCACGAGTTGACAACAAACTGTGTTGGCAGTGTTGCGGCGGCGTACAAGCTGCCAGCCGTGAGAGTCAACACCACCAACCGGGAAACACACATAGTTCCCTTATCGGCCGTTTGCCGGCAAATGTGAACCCCAGATGCAAAAAGGCGAAAAGGA
>JACMLA010000550.1 GCA_014379815.1 Bryobacteraceae bacterium
CCTGCAACCGGAACTGGTGTCTAATCTGTCGATTCTGTACCCTCCCTTCCTGCTGGGCCTCATCACAGGCGGAGCGGTCATCTACTGGTTTACCGGTGCTTCAACCCAGGCCGTGTCTACGGGAGCCTACCGGGCCGTGGAATTCATCAAGGCTAATATCCGGTTAGATGAATCGGTAAAGAGGGCGTCGGTGGAAGACTCCAAGCGAGTCGTAGAAATCTGCACGCAGTATGCACAGAAAGGGATGTTCAACATATTTCTCGCGGTGTTCTTTGGAACCCTGGCGTTCGCCTTTCTCGAGCCGTACTTCTTCATTGGCTACCTCGTCTCGATCGCTCTGTTCGGCCTGTTTCAGGCAAACTTCATGGCCAACGCCGGCGGTGCATGGGACAACGCCAAGAAGATCGTAGAGGTGGAACTCAAGGCCAAGGGGACCGATCTACACGCAGCGACAGTTGTCGGCGACACGGTAGGCGATCCCTTTAAAGACACCTCCTCGGTGGCTCTGAATCCGATCATCAAATTCACAACCCTGTTCGGGCTGCTTGCTGTGGAACTTGGGGTCTCGCTCTCGAATCAGCAAGGTCCAACGCTGGGTCTGATTCTCAGCGGCGTGTTCTTCCTGGTCTCGACCTTTTTTGTTCACCGCTCGTTCTACGGAATGCGGATCCAGTCGGAAGAATCCCGCACACCGGCTCGCGAACTGAAGCCCGCTACACGTTAACTCGACTCCGGCAGGCCGGACCCCGGATTCGAGTCCTGTTTTATGGACTTACCTCGGGGTCCGATTCTCCGTCAGCTTACCGAGTCTGGGGCCGAATGACCTCCCCCGCAGCTTTGCGAATAGTTTCACTTTCCGAAGGGCTGTCAGCCAGTTGTGCCAAGGCCGGTCGTGCCATATCGAGCGCCTTGGGCCCCAACCTCCGGAGCAGTGAGATCGTGGCCGCGCGCACAGCCGCGTCATTGTCGCTTAGCCCTAAAAGCACCAGTTGAATTTGACGGTTGTCATCTCTTGGTGTGGAAGCTAAGCCGTTTAGTGCGTCGATTTTGACCCCTGCGTCAGTAGCCCGGCCGAGGAACGACGCGACAACCTGCGCAGTTTGCGGCGTTAATGGGCCTATCCGCGCTACGCTCGCGATAGCGGCTGGCTTAATCTGATCCGGTTGGGCTGGATCATTCAACAGCTGCAGCAAAACCGGAACCGCAATCGCGGAAGGTACCTGCATTTTTTCCGCGATAACGATACCAGCAAGCTTTATTCGAAGCTCCTTCTGCCGGAGTAGTCCCAGCACTTCCTGCTGCCTCGGTCCAAGGAGAACCGGCCCATCCTGGCGCATTGCGACAGCGTGAAGTGCTAGCGCTCCTTCGAGCTTGACAATCTCACGAGTCGCATTGAAGGTCTCGAACACAACGGGCAGCAGGGCGCGAACTTCACCCGGAGTCATGACAGCAATCTGGTCCATGATGCGAACGCCTTCTTCCATCTGTGGCATCCGCTTGTCATCCTGCATCAACTCCCGCAAGAAATCGGCAGGAGACAGAAGTCCCTGTGCGGCTGCCATGCCGCGAATCACCAAACCAAAAACGGCTAAAGTAGCGATCCTCATTTCAACACTCCTTCGCTTGAATGACCTTGCTGATCTGTCCGATCGGGCCAAAGCCAGCATTGAAGGCTGTGATGCTGCACCTTACTTGCCATGACCGGCCGGTCGATCAGGGCAACCTCGGCGCAGTTGACTCACCTTAAAGAGCGCGGGTGTTTCGAACGAAACTCTGGTGTTTTCACCACGCAAACCTTCGCCAGGCCAGGAGTGACAACGGCCGACATTTCCTAAACCTGTGCGGCTAAACGCACGATGGATACGCCAAACTGAGGAAAACAGCGAACCGCATCGAGAAATCTTTCCAATGTCAGCGGCTTCTGGATATAGCAATCAACCGGAATCCGGTAGCGTCGCAAGAGCTCCTCATCCATGCGTGAAGACGTTAGCAGAGCCAGCGGAAGATCACGCAAATCGGGATCGCTGCGAACTTCTTCGAGAACCTCCAGCCCATCCATCTTGGGCAGCTTGAGATCCAGGAGCACCATGTCTGGAGGCTGTACGCCGCTATAGGGCGGCAAACCCCGTAAATAAAGCAGAGCCGCCTCGCCATCTCCTACAATATGCAAGGCATTCTGCATCTTGTAGTCTTTCAGAGTCTCTTGCGCAAGTCGGATATCCCCTGGGTTGTCTTCCACAAGAAGAATATCGATTAACGGCGCTGGAGGCATAGCACGTTCCTTAGGAGCGTAGAGAGCATGAACAGAATTGCTCGCCGCCGATTTTGTTCCGGAAAACGTATTCTACACTTTCTGATGCGGTCACGCAGTTGGGAGCTACTCGGCGGACAGGTACCGTCTGATCAGCAGGTCATAGCTTCCAGCTCCCAGTAGTCCCCCTATCAGCGGAGCCACGATTGGAACCAGGAAATGAAACGTGCCGTCAGTCAGACCGTTGTGCTGAAATCCCGCAATTGCCGTAAAAAGCCTGGGTCCAAAGTCACGGGCTGGATTGATCGCATAACCGTGCATTCCGCCGAATGACATGCCGATCAACACTACAGAAAGTCCTACAAGGAGCGGCCCAAGCCACTGTGGAGGAGCCGTATTGTTCTTATCGGTCAGCGCACAGATAAGCAGCAAAAGTAGTGCAGTCCCAATTACCTGATCGAGGAAACCAGCAACCGGGGCATCCGGAAAAGCGGGAAAGGTTGTAAAGATTCCGGCAGTCTGAGACAGAGAAGGATCAAATTTCAAGAAAGCCGGACGATAATTCAGATAAACAAGCGCAGATCCGAGAAAAGCTCCCGTTACTTGTGCAATGCAGTAGGGAATTACCTTGAACCAGGGGAAATCCCTGAAAACTGCCATCGCCAGAGTTACTGCGGGATTCAGGTGAGCCCCGCTGACGCGCGCCGTAAGGTACGCACCCATTGCCACCGCCAAACCCCAGGCGATTGTGATGTTTGTGTACCCGCCATTGACGATTTCGGCAGACAGCCCGTGGCCGAACAAAGTAACCATGGCGACGACGCCCGTGCCGAATGTAATAAGAACGAAGGTGCCGAACGTCTCGGCGATAATCTCACCCAGAAACTGGTTGCTCATAAAGGGTCGCTTCGCAGTGTATACCACCGACTGCGAAGCCACCCTTCACGCGCGACACGATCCCGTCAGGAGTTGGGCGTGGTACCACCGCCAGTGATTCCGGGGTAAACCTGCGATCGACGCGACCGCTCGCGTTCCCGATCCACCAGACCTTCGCCGTCCTTGAGCCTGAGTCCTTCCAGGGCCGAAGCGCTTGGCGGAGTCATCGGAGTCACGGTACCGCGGTTGCCTGTTGCGTCTCCCTCTACTTCTTGCGTGTCGACCGCACCATGGTCATCCAGAATGTCAGCTGCTTTGCTGATCTGTTCGTCCAGCGCATGCACGGCCACCATTACCTTGCCGCTTCGAATCGCTTCCGATACCCGGGCGGCGTCATTCTCGGGCACTCCGTGCTCCTTTAAGCCGCCGATCAATCCTCCGGCAGCAACTCCCACAGTTGCTCCCATAACACCGGCGGCTAAGGGTCCCGCTGCCAGAATCGGTCCGATACCCGGAATCGCGAGTGCGAGAATTCCGCCAACAAAGCCAGCCAGGCCACCCCACGCGGCACCGGTTCCTGCATCGAAAGAACCCTGGCTATCAACGGTAGACAAGTTGGGAACGTCATCAGCGGGAGAGCGGGAATCGCCCGCAACTACGCTGACGTGACTATGGGAAAAGCCTTCTTTGAGAAGTGCGTCGATTGCACGCTCGGCGGCTGCGCGGTTTTCAAACAGCCCAATTGCGGTGGAAGTTGTGTGAGTTGCCATCGAACGGTGGACGCCCAACGGAATTAAAGAGTGTCAGGAGGAGGCAAACGCGTCGCGAAGTTTGCGCCAGGTCGTACCCAGATCCTCTGGAATCACGCGAGTTTCGGCGACTGTTGTCATAAAGCTTGCGTCGCCCGGCCATCGGGGCAGAACATGCATGTGGATATGACCCGCAACGCCGGCACCCGCGCTTTCGCCAATGTTCATTCCGATGTTATAGCCCGGTGCATTGTAGACCTCCCGCAAGTGTCTCTGCGAGCGCCGTGTCAGCTCCATCAACTCGGCAGCAAGCTCCTCGGCGGCATCCTCCAGCGTCGCCACGTGCGCATAAGGTGCCACCATCAGGTGACCAGTGCTATACGGGTAGAGATTCATCAGGACAAAGCTAAGCCGGCCCCGATGCAGAATCAGATTCTCTTCGTCCTGCTCCTGCGCGGGTTTGACACAAAATACGCAACCGTCGTCTTTGCCAGACTTGCTGACGTAC
>JACMLA010000551.1 GCA_014379815.1 Bryobacteraceae bacterium
AACCATAATGACGCCACCGTTGGAGCGGCCATACTCCGCCGAGTAGCTGTTGGTCTCGACCCGAAACTCCTCAATAGCATCGATTATGGGAAAGTAGGCTACTTGTCCAGGTTCGGGTTGAAGTACGCTGATGCCGTCATAAATGTATTCGCTGACACGGGGGCGGCTTCCATTGATTCGCGGCAGTGTCGACCCGGGCGGCAGATTCACGCCGGGCGACAGAGCGATCAGCGGGATGAAATTCCGTCCGTCCAGCGGTAGCGTGACAACCTTCTTTTCGTCTACTGTGAAGCTGACCGTCCCCCGGGTCGATTGCAAAACCGGGGCGGCGGCAGTTACCGAAACCGACTCGCTCACATCGCCCAGCGCAAGACTTAATTCCAGATTGACGCGATCGCCTACCTGCAGCCGGATGCCATCGCGCGTAAGGGTCGTAAATCCATCCTTGCTGACCTTCACTTGATATGTTGCGCCGTATAGTGCGGCAAATGAGTACCGTCCGTCGCTGTCAGTAATCGTGGTTCGCTTAACGCCAGTTGCGTTGTCTTGCAGCTCCACCGAAGCCCCGGCTACGGGAAGGGAGCGCGGGTCCAGAGCGCTGCCAAAAAGCTCGGCTCGGGTAGATTGCGCGTTAAGGTTCAGTACACATAAGAGGGCCACGACAACGAGAACGCTGGGCTGCACTCTGTCTTTTTAACACGACACACCTACCGTTATCGGGACACTCCGGTTTCTGTTGTGTCGTATCCCGCCAGATCCTTTAGGCGGCGACGTACGGCAGCCCGGTTCAGAGCCTCGAATAGCGCCAGTACCGATTCGTTTGCAGCATAGGAGTTGAGAGTGATGAGGTCGTACCGCTCCACCGCCAGCGGGAGAAAATCAAGACCCAGGCTCCGGGCTGCCACCCTTGTAGCGAGGCAGACGTGGGCGTCACCGGAGGCGACTCTGGCCGCGGCAGCGAGATGTCCTCGTGCAACAGAGTCGTACCCTCGAATCGCCTTGGGTTCCAGACCCGATTCGAGAATCAGGCGGTCCAGGAACTCCCGACTGCCAGCACCCTCTTCCCGATTGACGATTGTGACTCCGCGACGTCCCAGATCCGCTACGCCGCGAATCGCCTTTGGATTACCCCTGGAGACCACGAGACCCACCTCCCATGTTGCGAAGGTAACGACACGGAATTCACCTCGCGGGAAAAGTCGGCGAGTGGCTGGAAGGTTGAACTCTCCGGTGGCAGAATCCCGCAGATGCGATCCCGCAACATGCACTCTGCCCTCGCGAAGCCATTGCAGAGCTTGCGTGCTGGAGCAGGACGTGAGCGCGACGCCAAAGCCCCGCAACTGGGATGCTGCAAGCGAGAGGCCGGGATCGCACCCGGCAATGACGAGGGCTGCGGGCTCGCGTCCTGAGGCTCCCAATATTGTGTGGAAGCCATCACGGGCTGCTCCAGCGATCCCGTCAACATCGGGTAGAAAGGCCGGCTCCGGCGTTAGTGGAATCGCGACACGCCGCTGCCCAACTTTGCCGACCCGAACTCCCTGCCCTTCCCACGTGGAATCCGGTTCACATAGCAACAGATCGGCGTCACTATTCGCAGCATCGCTTTGCCCGTCGTCGTCCAGACGAAATAACTCCTCTACGGGCACCTCAAGCGAACGCGCTAGCAGAAGTGCGATGGTGGTGTTCGGAACGTAAGTGCCAGCCTCGATGGCATAGATGGTTTGGCGAGAGATTCCCACCTGACCAGCGAGTTCTGCAGAACTGATTCCCCGTTTTTCCCGTATTGCGCGAAGATTTGTGCTCGTCATCGGAGTTAGCTCATCTAGAATGACCGTATGAACCGCAACGCAACGGCAGTGTGGCACGGTGATCTTCGAACCGGCAAGGGTATGATTTCGACGCAAAGTGGCGTTCTGGAAAGCACCCAGTACTCATTTAGCACTCGATTTGAGGAAGGTAAAGGAACCAACCCGGAGGAGCTGATTGCAGCCGCGCACGCCGGTTGCTTTGCCATGGCTCTGTCCAATGCTTTGGGTGAAGGCGGAATGACCGCTGAGTCTATTGAAGCCAAAGCTACCGTGACTCTGCAGAAGGAAGAAGGCGGATTTTCCATCACGGCAAGTCATCTCGACGTCAAGGTTCGCATTCCCGGAGCCGATCACGCAAAGTTCGAGCAGGCAGCGCAGGCTGCCAAGACCGGCTGTCCTGTCTCGAAGCTGCTGAAAGCCGAGATCACCATGAAAGCCGAACTGGAAAGCTAATTACACATCGGCTGGGCGTTTGTAAGGGGAGTTCAGATAGTTTTTGGACTCCTTCGCCGCATCGGTGTCCGGGCCAAGCTTCATTGCCTCACGATAGGCACTTTGGGCCGATTTCCGGTCCTGAGTAAGGTCATAGCATTGCCCAAGACGCAACCAGGTCATTACGGCAGTATGCAGGTCAAGAGCCGGCGCATTTGGCGTTGCCTTGCGTAAGTGCTGGATCGCAGTCTCGTAATCGCGATACCAGAAGAGCAGGTTGCCGCGGTAGTACCAGATTTTCTCGACCGGTACGTTTGCCAGTGCCGGGGTGTTTGCGACCTTTTCTGCTTCGAGCCTGGCAAGGATAGCGATAGCAGCATCCTTGTTTCCGGCATCACTGTACATCTGGACCATTTCCAGGCGGAAAAGATAGTTGCGCGGGAAGCGTTCGGATACGCTTTGCAGAAGCGGCAGCGCCTCCGTTGGACGACGCTCCCTGCGGTAGAGTGCAGACAAAATGACTCGCGCATCGTATCGATTCTGCAAGCCCTTGTCAGCCACTAAACGCAAGGTCTTCAAACCGCCTTCCCGATCTCCACGGTACCCAGCCAGGAAGCCGAGAGTCTTGATGTGCCAAGGCAGACTGCCGACGATGTAGGAATAGACACCTTCTATAAGACGGCAGTCTACATCGTCGGGATAAAACTCCGCGATCCGGGCATGAGCCTTGCGAGCCGAACTGGAGTCGCGCAAAGAATCCATCCACGCTTTTCTTACAAGGTAGTTGTAGTTGGCGCGAAGACCATAGGCTATACCAAGGGCGTACAAGGCATCGCGGTCCCTCGGATTTTTCGCTATCCGATCATTACCTAGTTGAAGAGCTTTGGCGACACACTCATCGAACTGCTTTGCCACCTCGGCGGAAGGCTGCATCTTCTCCCGGCGGACGAATGGATTTGATCCGCTTACCAGCTCACTTTCGAGCGCACCGGCCTTAAACATCTCGGAATACAACAAAGCCTGGGCGAGGTGATTCCACCTTTCCGGCTTCTCGGGCTCGCGCACTGTGGCAGCCCTGAAAAACGTGATTGCCTGTGGATACTCCAGATTATAAAAGTGTTCGAAGCCTTCAGAAAGCTGAGGATCCGCAGCCAGCGAGGGAATGACCGCGGCTGCGGCGAGCAAGAGTGTGCAAGTCCATTTCAAGCAGAGATCTCCTGTTCAATTTGATGCAGTGCCCATTCCGCGTGACTCCGAATGACGTCATCCTCCGACTGTGCGAGAGCATACAGAGTGCTCTTGTGACCGGGGTCGCGCCCATTGCCCAAAGCCACTGCAACATTTCGCAGCAATCCCTGGTATTTCGTCCTCCAAACCGGAGTATTTCGAAACATTGTCAGGAATTCTGCCGGAGACAAGGTCGCGAGGGCAGCCAGATCGGGGGCTGTCCCGGCCGGATTCGCCACAAAGGGAGCTTTTCGATTCCACGGGCAGACTTCCTGACAAATATCGCAACCGAAGGCCAGGTTGCCCATTAAGGGGCGAAGCTGCTCCGGGACGGCGCCCTTGAGCTCGATGGTCAGGTAGGAGATACAACGTGTCGCGTCGAGCTCGGTTCGTAAGCCCCCTGAAACGATTGCCTGCGTGGGGCAGGCATCTATACAGCGTGTGCAGGTACCACAACGATCCGGGGCAGACTGAGTCGGGAGACCAAGGTCCAGCGAGATTAGAATTTCAGCCAGAAACACATACGATCCGAGAGACTCGTTGATGAGGCAGGTGTTTCTTCCAATCCACCCAAGTCCGGCGACCCGTGCATAAGAACGTTCCAGCAGTGGAGCCGTGTCGATGCAAAGCTTGTACTCGAACGGGCCAAACTCCTGCTGCAGTGCAACTACCAGGGCCTCGAGATCCCTTCGGAGCGCTTGGTGATAATCCTCCGAGCGGGCGTACCTCGCGATCGGTCCGGAGTCGGGCGTGTTGTACAGACGACCGAGGCAGATTACCGTCTGCGCACCTGGTAGAAGCGACCGGGGATCGGTCCTTAAGTCTGCTCTGCGATCGGTAAGGTAGCTCATACGTCCCGCGAGACCACGCGAGACCCAGTTAAGAAATTGTGTGGCGTCCGGTTCCACAGGCAGAGCCGGTGTGATCCCTGCGAGTTCAAAACCACATTGCTGCGCCAGCCGTACTACGACTGTTTCGGGTGTCTGCCTCACGACTTCAGGGTATCCAGTCGCAAAGGCTGTTTACCCAGGCGGCCGAGCCGTCCCGGAGCCAGCCATCGAGTTGCGAAACCTGCTTTAGCTGCTGCCCACGAAATCTGGAGACCACGATGTAATTCGATTGCAGATCGGATAAAGCCGTCATGTCACCCCAGAGTTTCTCAAATTGCGAAACCGGGAAGACGTCTTCCTGCCCCCGTCCCCAACGCTTCTTCACATCTTTGATTGTGATGTAGGTCGGCATGCGGGAAGCAACTTCG
>JACMLA010000552.1 GCA_014379815.1 Bryobacteraceae bacterium
GAGTATTGCAGCCATATGGCACACTATACCATCGCTTGCAAAATTGGCAACAGTTATAATCAGAAGCAACCCCTAAAGGGTCGCGTCTCTACGCCCTACAGCCTCTCTTGCCGAAATGCGCTCAAAACCTGCTCAACATGAGCCACAAGTGTGGCTCTGCCGGTGGCAATATTACAACGCCCCCAGCAGATACCAGTCCGGCACCCCCCAGACGTTCCGGCGCTATCCGACGACCTCATCCCCCGGATAGACCACCAACCATGAAATCCCTCCGGTCCTCCTGTATCAAAGGGGGGCATCGGAAAGCGGCTACCGCCCGATCAGTTGCTCCAGTTTTTCGGGGTAGCGCGCACCTTCCACCATGATCTGCCCGGCGGCGCTGTCGATCTCGCGGAGATCATCGGAGGTGAGTTCGAGTGCGACAGCCCCGATGTTCTCGTCCAGACGATCCAGTTTCGTGGTGCCCGGAATCGGCACAATCCACGGCTTCTGGGCCAGCAGCCAGGCCAGCGCGATCTGGGCCGGGGTCGCGTTCTTCTGGGCTGCGATTTGGCCTAACAGATCAACCATGGCCTGATTTGCTTTCCGGGCCTCTGGTGTAAAGCGAGGCAGGCTGGTGCGGAAGTCGCTGCTGTCGAACGTAGTGTTTTCGTCGATCTTTCCGGTGAGGAATCCCCTGCCCAGCGGGCTGTAGGGTACGAAGCCGATCCCCAGCTCTTCGAGCGCCGGCAGGATCTCCGCTTCAGGGCGTCGCCACCAGAGCGAGTACTCGCTCTGCAGTGCCGCCACCGGCTGGACGGCGTGTGCGCGACGAATGGTCTGTACCCCGGCTTCAGAAAGGCCGAAGTGCCTGACCTTGCCTTCCTGGATCAGCTCTTTGACCGCTCCCGCCACGTCTTCAATCGGCACGTCCGGATCGACACGGTGCTGATAGAACAGATCGATGACATCGAGCTTCAGCCGCTTGAGCGAGGCCTCAGCCACCTGTTTGATGTGCTCCGGGCGGCTGTTCAGGACCGGCCCACCTCCCTTCATTCCCCTCGGATTGGCACTGGTATCGAAACCGAACTTGGTAGCGATCACCACCCGGTCGCGCAGCGGAGCGAGCGCCTCACCGACCAGTTCCTCGTTGGTGAACGGGCCATAGACCTCGGCCGTATCGAAGAAGGTGACGCCGCGTTCCACGGCTGTCCGGAGAAGCGAAATCATCTCCTGCTTGTCTTTGGGCGGACCGTACGAAAAGCTCATGCCCATGCAGCCCAGCCCGAGTGCCGAAACTTCCAGACCGCTTTTTCCCAATATACGTTTTTGCATTGTTCTCTCCTTTTCACTGTTTAACAGGCTGTTGATGATTTTAAGGTACCCCAGAACGAACAAAGACCGGTAGACCAATCCTGTTCAATTATTGCCTGATTGTACGATTACCTGGATAATAGTTGTAACGCGAAGCGGGGATGGGTACTATTTGATCAGGAGGAATCGATGATGAAAGGGGCCGATATGCAGGATGTTTACAATAACAGCCTGGAAGTTGCGATCGAAGCGCTGGGAAAGAGCATTGCCCGATTGACCGAACAAGGCGAGCTACACACAACCGCTGTCCCGGGCCTGTCACTATTTCGGAGGAACGAACCGACCGGGCCGATCACAGGCATGTACGAACCGAGCATTTGCCTGGTCTCCCAAGGGGCCAAGCGCGTCCGGCTCGGGGATGACAGCTATGTCTATGACCCACACCATTATCTGATCACATCGGTGCATCTCCCCACGGTTGTGCAGATTATCGAAGCCAGCCGGGAGAAGCCCTACCTGGGGCTCAGGTTGATGCTCGATCAGCGCGAGATTTCACAACTGATGGTAGACAGCAATCTTCCCCCGCCGCGTGTGCAGCAATCAAGCCGGGGCATGGCAACCGGCGAGGTGACACTGCCGCTGCTGACCGCCATTCAACGGTTGATCGATCTGCTTGCCGAGCAGCAGGACATACCGATCCTGGCACCGATCATCCAGCGGGAAATCATCTACCGTCTGCTGGTGGGGGATCAAGGTGAGCGTTTGCGCCAGATAGCGGCGGCGGGGAGTCAGAGTCATCAGATCGCGCGGGCAATCGATTGGCTGAAGGGCAACTACTCACAGCCGTTGAGCATCGATGACCTGGCCGCTCAGGTCCGCATGAGCAGTTCCACGTTTCATCACCATTTCCGGTCGATGACCGCGTTAAGCCCATTGCAGTTCCAGAAGCAGCTCCGCCTGCAGGAAGCCAGGCGCCTGATGCTGGCAGAACGCATGGATGCCGCGACTGCGGCGTTTCAGGTCGGCTACGAGAGCCCTTCCCAGTTCAGCCGTGAATACAACCGCTTGTTTGGTGCACCACCGTTACGGGACATAACAACTTTGCGACAGACGGGTGCTCCTTAGAGAGGATGGAAGCACACAAAGGAAACAAGCGGCCTGTATGATTCAGTATCCTTTGCCTTATCCCCGCCAAGGGGCGGACACTTCATGCTGCCCGGGCGACAATCCGCTCGATCAGGGCATTGATTTCTTCCCGCTTTTTCAAGCGTTCGCGCCAGGCGGCCGGAATGCCCGCCACCCCGTTGGCCGCGCCGAACCAATCTCCGAACTCCTCGGCATCTGCCAGCGCACGCCAGACCCGGCTGAGTGGGGCTTTGAGCAGAATTTCTCTTTCAATGCGATCTTCTGAGTTCATACGTCACCTCCTGATTACACTATATTCCGCGGAGCGATAACTGTGGTTGAAAAATCAAGTATCCTATCCCCGGAATTCCGGGAGGTACGGTGACCCGGCCATCTCCACCTGGGTCAGGAACAGCCGTGTATCAAATTCCAGCTGGCGGTAGGCAGGTTCCATATAATCACAGAGCTGGTAGAAAGCCTTGTTGTGCTCTTTCTCCTTCAAGTGCGCCAACTCGTGAACGACAATCATTTTCAGGAATTCTCGGGGAGCGTCCCGGAAGACGGATGCTATGCGGATTTCGTGCTTTGCCTTCAGCTTGCTCCCTTGTACCCGCGATACAAACGTGTGGGTTCCCAGGGCATTGTTTATCACATGGATCTTCCCGTCGTAGGCGACCCTGCTCAGCGGCTGGGTGGTGCGCATAAACTCGTTCTTGATAGTGATGGTAAAGTCATAGAGAGCCTTATCGGTTCTGACATCGTGCGCCTTCGGATATTTCTGCACAAGGACGCTGCCCAAGCGGTTTTCCGCTACCAGTTCCGCCACCCGGGCGGTTAACTGCAGTGAATAGCCGGCTAAATATTTCAAATGGTGCATCTGTGGTTTATTCCCTTCTGTTTCGTTTACGAATCATACCTTATTTTCGTCCGGCAGGGAGTAACTTAGCATGACTTTCTGCTTCAGTGGTGTCCCCTGGAACTCGCTGCTCAGCACAGCCCGTGCAGAGCAGCCTCAAACGCCCGCAGGGTTTTGGCCCGCCGCAGTTCCTTGAGCGGTTTTGCAAGTTCCGGGTCATCCAGGTAGGCCAGGATCTCCTTGACCTTGTTCAGCACCTGCGTATCGCCGCAGAACAGCTGGCCATAGCGGATCAGCATCTCCCTCAGATAGCGGCCAAGCTCCGTTCTCCGCTCTTCCCGGCCGGACTCGCGGTTCACCACTCCCCGCAGGCGCAGGAACAGCGGCGGATCGGCAATCGCCCCCCGCCCCAGCATCAGCCCGGCAGCGCCGGTCTCGCCCAGCACCCGTCCGCCATCGGCAGCGCTCCGGATATCCCCGTTGGCAATCACCGGCAACCGGGTCTCCCGCACCACCCGGGCGGTCACCCCATGGTCGGCAATTCCGTCGTACTTCTGGACCACAGTACGGGGATGCAGCACCAGAAAATCCACCCCGCTCGACTCGAAGAGCGGAAGCAGCGCCAGGATCTGGTCCGGATCGTCGTACCCGGTCCGGATCTTGACGGAGAAGGAGCCGTCGATGGCCTCCCGCAAGGCGGGGATGACCTCCGCAAGATTGTCCGGACAGCGGAGCATCCCCCCGCCGGTCAGGCCGCCGCCCATCCGGCCATAAGGGCACCCCATGTTGAGGTTGATATGTGCAGCACCGGCCTCCTGCGCGACCCGGGCCGCCAGGACCAGCGCCTCCCGCTCATGTCCCACCAGCTGCACCACCAGCGGCACACCCTCCTGCTCGGTGGCGACATCCCGCAGGTCAGCTGCGGTGAGCCCCGCTCCCGCCGGCGCAGTATTGACGCGCATGAACTCGGTAAAGATGACGTCGGGCCGGACATGCTCGATGAAATAGGCGCGCAAGGCCCGGTTGGTCAGTCCCTGCATCGGCGCCAGCATCAGCGGTGTGGTTCC
>JACMLA010000553.1 GCA_014379815.1 Bryobacteraceae bacterium
CAACTTGCTGATCAGCGAACTGGAAGCTCTGAAATTAGTACGCGTGAGTTTATCCAGAACGACGTTCAGCTTGATCAAACCTAGTATTGACGCTAGTCTCAATACGCCGAGAGTCCCGACGTTTGAGACTCCTAAACGGTTTGCCTGTCTCCGCCCGTTCGCGTCATCAATCAGAAGCAACCTCTCCGGTTCGATCAGGGCAAGCTGTATTGCGGCGCGCTCTCCCGGATGAAGCTCCAAAAGATCTGGCGCGTGCGGACCACTCTCAACAGAACGAACTTCCAGCCACTGCGGGCTCTGTCGAATCCAGCTGCTAACAGCCAGCGGGGAGCCGGGATGACTCAACTCCTCCAAAACCGCACCCGGAATAACAATCGTTCCGTATAGCCTTGGAAGCAGGTCGACTTCTTCGATTTGAACAAGGTAGTTGAGCGGCGAAGTGTCCGCCACAACTGTCATCTACGAAGAAACGTAGCAGCAGTCTCAGAGTCCCGGACTACGCTCTCGAGTGTGTCAGCCAGAAAGACCTGGTGAGACTTCAAGAAGCCGTCCATCTCGTGCCGCGTTGCCATGCCCAGCATCACTCGCGCTTGATGCTCGGTAAGCCGACCGGATCGTAATCCTTCGAGGGCGAGCGCCTCAAGCGCAGCGCGATCAATCCCTCCAGGATGTTCGGAGAACCTGGACGCGATCTCGTCGGGGATATCGATCTGGAATTGCAAGTTAGCGTCTCACGATGTCGATTGAATGGTCGGGGCGAGAGGATTCGAACCTCCGGCCTCCTGGTCCCGAACCAGGCGCTCTACCAGGCTGAGCCACGCCCCGAGTGAGGAAGGAATCTAACACCCTGAGTGTAACGCGGGGGTAGCTCGCGCTGCAACCGAAGCCGCTTACTGGAAGCGCGTCAGTTCGGTCACTAGCGCATCTACGCCCTTCTTGCGGTAGATCTCGGTGAGTCTCTGTTCTTCGGGAGACGGCGTCGGACCTCGCCCGCCTCGCTCCGGAATCCACATGCGCCCATCTGCAAACTCGACGCTGGACAGATACGCTTTCATTTGTGCGATCTCGATCGGAGAACCGCCGGGCTGCGTAAATCGAAAGGTCACATCCTGTACCAGAGTCGTCCGCGATCGCGGCTGCAGATTCACCTCTACCGGGACAGAACCCCCTACGAATTCCTTACCGTTCGAGTCCTTCACCAGCCAGCCAATTTCCACTCCGCGGATTGCTTTATCCGTGTGACTGCGCAGGGAGATTCGCGGAGACCTCGCTTCGTTATCTGCGATGCGAACCATCCCTGTATCCGCGCTCAAAGGACCACCGCCCCCTGATAGGAATGCGAGTTCGATCTGACGCTCGTTACGGCTCGTCGTTGCCCGGCCAGACTGCGCCATCCGCGCATCCATCTGCATCCGGTCCGCCTGCACGCTCATGCTCTCCAGCATTGCCGATCGAAGACCTTCCCGCCCGCGGCTTTCCAGCACGCTGCGGAAATGCTGCCGGTCCCGCCGCGCCTCCATCTCCCATACCGACATCGAGCGGCGGCAGTTCAGCTTATTCGGACCGACGAACGACAAATCATCAAACAGCACACCATCGAGCTGGATTTCTACCAGAGGACCGCTGCCGGCCTGTAAGGGACGAAGTAGTCGCAGGTCGATGCGTACCGGGAAGTTTTCTCCTGGCTGCACGTTGAGGCTCGGCACCGAAACGCTGGCCTTCCCGCCTGGCGTCACTTCCTGCGCCTGTACCAGAAGGGTCACGCTACGAATGCTTCGCTGCCCGGAGTTCCGGAGTGCTAGCGAAGTGTGGAGATCCAGCAACATCGCACCACCACGCGCCGTTGCGGTCGACTCACCCCAGTCTGCGCGGACTACGGTTACCGGCGAGTCTTCCGGCACCGTGATGTGCATCGTGCTCTGAGGGTCCAGCCGCATTACCTGCGCAGACGCTACCCGGGAACACAGGGCTATCGCCACCAGGATGAAAAAGCAAGCCGAATTAGTCCGAATAGACATTGTTAATCGTGATCTGACCCGTATCCGCATCCACGTAGCGAGCCCGCAGCGACCCCGGCGAGCTCACAATCATGGCCGGCTGCTGATCTTCGGTATTCCGCCCATTCAGCAGCACCAGAGAGTTTCCGTTCTCATTCAGTTCCAGACCTGCGCTGGTCGTACGCATGACGATGCGGGCCGCCCGGACTTGCATTTCCCCGCCCCTCTCCAAAGGCGGATTCATGAACCACGCGCTCAGAAGGACCAGCACCATGCCCGCCATGACGATCGCCGCACGCCAGTCTCTCCGCCCAGTGATGCCAAACTTTAGCCGGCTGCCAGATCGGGTCGTGCGAAATGGATTCACGCACTCACCGGCTTCCAGTCCAAGGTGTATGTTGGCTGTCATCTCTTCCGCTAACCGGTCCCAGGCCAGACCTGCGGGCAATGTCGTCGTTTGCAGTACCAGCTCCGCCCGGGCAGCGCGAAAAGATTCCACTTCGGCCCTGCAGTCAGCACATTGCGAGACGTGCCACCGCATTTTCAGTTTGTCCAAAGGTGCGCCGTCGCCGCTGGCAAACAGAGCCAGAGATTCATTTCCGCCATGCGCCCGCCAATCGCCCCGATGAGTCATGCTTTCCTCCTCTCGAGGTACCTTCGAAATTTGATCCGCGCATTTGCGATATGCGACCGAACCGTTGCTTCCGAGCAACGCATCAGCTTCGCGACATCCCTGCTGGGCACATCATCCACATCGC
>JACMLA010000069.1 GCA_014379815.1 Bryobacteraceae bacterium
ACGCGGCAGCGCAATAACGTCTCCAATTTCTACACCGTGCCAACCGCGGAGATGCGCGCCGGCGATTTCAGCGGGCTACCCGTAACCCTCTACAATCCATTTACCGGCGACGCAAATGGCCGCGGGCGTGAACAGTTCCCGAACAACAGAATTCCCGCCAGTCAGCAGAGCGCGATTGCGCGGCGAATGCAAGATCGGGTTCCTCTGCCCAACATTCAGAGGCTGGACAGCAACTACTTCAGCTCCGATACGCAGAGTCTCGACAGAAACAACTACGACGTGAAGGTCAACTGGGTCCGTAACCAGAAGCACACCCTGTGGGCAAAGTACGGTGCCATGGACGCGCAGGTTACCTGCTCTTATGGCTTGGGTGAAGCAGGCGGAGCCGGTTTGTGCAACGGAGGCGGATCTGGCGTGGGCGACACATTTGTGCACACGGCAACGATCGGCAATACCTATGTCATCACGCCGAGTTTCCTGATTGACCAGAGCTTTGGGTACAGCCGGCTTTGGCAGGAAGTTCGCGCCCCGGACTTCGGGCAGAACATTGGGTTAGATCTTGGCATTCCCGGAACCAACGGACCCGACATCCGCCAGAGCGGCATTCCCACCTTCAACATCACAGGTCTCAGTGCGTGGGGGAACACCGATACGTGGAGCCCGACGTTCCGCTATGACGACACCTTTACCAACAACATCAATGGCAGCTGGAACAAGGGTTCGCACGAGATACGTTTCGGATCGGACATGATTCGGCTGCAGTTGAATCACTGGCAGCCCCAGATCGGCGGTGGTCCCCGGGGAGCGTTCAACTTCACTGGCGCAATTACCGGCCTCAACGGTGGCGCTGCTCCGAATCAGTACAACGCTTACGGAGCCTACCTGCTTGGCCTGCCTTCCCAGGTTTCGAAGACGCTGCAGTTTTACTCGCCCATGACTACCCGCGAATGGCAATTCGGCTGGTATGTGCGGGATCGCTGGCAGGTTTCCCGAAGGCTGACCGTCACTCTCGGCGTTCGCTTTGAGTACCTGCCGCTGCTGAAGCGCAAAGATACCGGAATCGAGCGCTACAACATTGAAACCAATGAAGTCTTCCTGGGAGGACTGGGTAGCACGCCCAACGATGCTGGCGTTGATGCCAAAACAACCCAGTTCTCGCCTCGGGTGGGCTTCGCCTACCGCATGGGAGACAAGACTGTAATCCGCGCGGGCTATGGACTAAGTTACGATCCCATGCCTCTCAGCCGACCCTTCCGCGGGACCTACCCGGCAATGATCTCGAACGACTTTGTGTCTCCAAATACCTTCAGTTTCGTGTCTCCACTCCAACAGGGTATTCCCGAGTTTGTCCTGCCGGACGTCAGCAGCGGCGTTGTCCCTCTGCCTCTTACCGCAACCACGATTACACCGCCGCGCAAGTTTCGCCGTGGCTACATTCAGTCCTGGAACCTGATCGTGGAGCGCAAACTTCCGATGGATCTGGTGGCGTCTGTTGGCTATGTCGCTACTAAAACCGTTCGACAGCTCAGTGACCTGAACTTGAACGCCGCAGGCCCAGGGGAAGGTAACGTCGGGCGACCTCTTGCCCGTGCCTTCGGACGTCTGGTCGACACGACACTCACCGATGCTTTTGTAGACAGCAACTACCACTCGTTGCAGACGACGCTGAACAGACGGTTTAGCAATGGTCTTTTGATCCGTGCAAACTACACGTTCAGTCGTGCGATCAACGAAAACGACGAGCCAAGCCGCGGAGGTCTGCTCTTCAACCACCCGTCCGTACGATCCCGCAATCGCGCGCTCGCCGGCTTTGATCGCCCGCACAACTTCCAGGCTGGTTTCCTGTATGAGCTTCCATTCGGACCGGGCAAGGCTCTGGCTAATGGCGGTGGCTGGATGTCCGCCATCGCAAGAGGCTGGCAGATCAACGGCATCGTAGGTGCGTACAGCGGGACGCCATTTACGATCACCGCGTCCGGCGCTTCTCTGAATGCGCCCGGCAACACCCAGACGGCCGACCAGGTAAAACCGGAAGTCAGTACCGGAGGCGCTATTGGTCCCGGCGCGCTCTGGCTGGACACATCCGCCTTCGCCGCTGTCACCGATGTCCGCTTCGGAAACACAGGGCGCAACGCGTTCCGGGGACCAGGAGCGATCCGGGTCGATGGCAGCCTCTTCCGCCAGTTCCGCGTTACTGAGCGCGCGAACCTGCAGTTCCGGGCAGAAGCGTTCAACCTGCCGAACCACCCGCAATTTAACAATCCTGGAAACGCGGTCAATAGCGCCAACTTTGGGATGATCACTTCCGCGAAGACAACTGAGCGACAGATTCGGGTCGGTCTGCGTCTCGGTTTCTAGACCGAATTGGGGCGGGAAGGATCGAGAGGTTCTTCCCGCCATAGTTTCTGCGCCAACCACCACAACACACCGGGAATCAAAAGAGCGTACCCTGTCATCGTCGCGACCGTGTACACAGAAAAACCTGCATCCGTCAACAAGCCCGCGGTGTAGGTTGAGATCGACATCACCAGCACATTGAACGCAAACTCAGCAGAAAAGACACGTCCCCGAAAACGATCTTCGGTCTGCAACTGGAGCAGTGTCGTCGAGAAGACCCAGCAGGTGGAACCTCCCGCGTGAGCAAGCACTACAGCTAGTCCCGCTGCCAGCAATACTGGCGACACGCCCAGCAGGAAGTATCCGGCAGCCGCAATGAGAAACCCATAAATAATCCCAGTGCGAAACCGAACTCTGTTGTTGCCTGACCACTTCCCGGCCAGAATCGGTCCAAACAAGGCACCGATTCCACGGCAGCCCATCAGCAAACTCATCCCCAGCATTCCCGCCGCACCCGGATCGAGTCCGGGCACACTGATCGGATAAATGCGTTCCCCGAAGATTGGGAGCAGAACCCAGTTGGCCCCAAGGAAGCCAATGCCGCCTTTGACGAAGATCGTGGCAAACAGCCGCCGGTCGCGCCGGACATACCGAATGCCTTCCAGAATGGGCGAGAAATCCGCCAGATCGCGGGTCCGGAATGGTGGCACTTCATCAAGGTGCGGTTCCCGAAATCGCATCGACCGGATCAGCAAAGCAGAAGCGACAAAGGATAGAGCATTGATGACGAACACGGTATCGCGGCCGAAGACCGCGGCAATCACGCCTCCGATTGCGGAGCCGATCGCAAGATTCACACTCCACGTAGTCGACCCCAGAGCGTTGGCTACCAGTGTTTCTTCTTCGCTGCTGGTGATATTGGGGATGACTGCACTACGGCCCGGCTCAAACAAGGCCCAGAACATGGTCTCGATGAAGAGCAGAAGATAGAGGATTGGCAGCGCCTCTTTGTTCTGAACAAACAGCATCAGAAAGACCACGCCGGCGCGCATCCAGTCGGCAAACATCATCAGCTTGCGGCGGCTCAGCCGATCGTTCAGAACACCAGCGGCAGGTGCGATAAAAAACTGGGGGAGCACCTGCAGCACAAAGGCAAGGGCAACGGCCTGTGCGCTTCCGGTGAACTTCAGGATCAGACTATAGACTGCGACTGCATACAGCCAGTCACCCAGTTCGCTAACTGTCTGCGCCATCCAAAGCAGGCGGTAGTTGCGATTGGTCCGCAGCAAGCGCCCGTAGGCGCGAAGGTTCACGGGCCCGGTAGATGGCATGAAGTCAGGCTCTGGTGTACAGACCCATCCGACTTTTCACAAGCTCTACTGTCGCATTTGCGATGGGCCTCACCCTCTCCGCACCCTCCTCGAGGATGCCGTCCAGATAACCGGGGTCAGCCGTAATTTCCTGATATTTTGCCTGCAGCGGTTCCAGGCTCGTTGCCACCATCTCCGCTACGGTCTTCTTCAGATCGCCATCCCGCATGCCAGCGAAGTGAGCCGTCATCTGCTCGTCTGTCCACTCACTAAATCCCTGAAAAATGGACAAGAGGTTGCGTACGCCCGGGCCCATGGTCTCGAAATCGACAGCCGGATTGGAATCCGTGGTGGCCTTCGAAAACTTTTTGCGAATCAGCGCGGGGTCATCCAGAAGAGCAATCGCGTGATTCGAGCCCGGAGCCGACTTGCTCATCTTTTTATCCGGTTCGTCGAGCCCC
>JACMLA010000554.1 GCA_014379815.1 Bryobacteraceae bacterium
ACGTTGCAGGTCATCGGGCGCGAGCGGGTTTGCATCTTTCAACTGAGGGGTGGGCGCGTGAACTATCTTGTGCAGTGAGTCCAGAACGTCTTTGCCTTCAAAAGCCCTCTGTCCCGTCGCTGCTTCGAACAACAGGCAGCCGAACGAGAAGATGTCGGAACGGTGGTCAATTTCGTTGATGCGACCGCTCGCCTGTTCCGGAGACATGTATCCGATGGTGCCCATCACCATTCCCGGAGTCGAATGCTGCTGCATGACGGCGGTAGGGATTTGACTTGAGCCACTATCGCTGGGACCAAAGCTTTGCGGCTCGACGAGTTTTGCCAGACCAAAGTCCAGCACCTTCGCGTAGCCGTCGCGCGTGATCATGACGTTGTCGGGTTTCAGATCGCGATGAACGATTCCGACCGCATGAGCTTTCGACAACCCTTCAGCAACTTGATTCAGGTATTTAAGAAGCTTGGATAGTGGAGCTTTGTCGCGATGGATCTTCTCGCGCAGTGTTTCGCCATCAATGTACTCCATCGCAATGAAGTGAGTGCCTTCGCTCTCCCCGATTTCATAGACGTGCGCGATGTTCGGATGATTGAGCGCCGCCGCAGCCTTCGCTTCTTGCACGAAGCGCCGCATCCGATCGTGATTGGCAGCAAGCTCAGCCAGTAGAATCTTCAAAGCAACTTTGCGGTCGAGTTTCGTGTCCTGGGCTAGATAAACCTCGCCCATCCCGCCCGCGCCGAGTTTGGAGACGATGCGGTAATGCGACAGCGTGGTGTTGGGGGACAGTTCTTTGCTCATCGTCCTTTAAACTTGTCGAGGACTGGCGTCATCGCGCTCGTCACGTCACGCGAAATGAAACTCAAGCATTATCTTCAAGCACCATGTTGCTGGCGATTTCAGCTATAGCCATCGTCGGCGCTTGCGTGTTTCCACTCGGATGCTCCGGCATAATCGAAGCGTCAATGACGCGCAAGGCGTTTACACCGCTAACTCTGCAGCGATCATCCACCACTGAGAGAAAGTCCGCGCGGGAACTCATCCGGCATGTGCCCACGGGGTGCCACTGCGATATCGAATTCTTACGAACATACTCTTCCAGCTTCTTGCCTTGGGGACAGTCCCCGATCTCCGCCTCCACCCATTCGCCCATTCCTGGGGCGGCCATAAGCTGGCGAAGAAGCTTAAAGCCGGTTCGCCAAATGACCATGTCTTGGTCATCGCCGAGGTAGTTTGGGTTAATAACCGGGGCGACTGCAGGGTCAGCAGAAGCAAGCCGGACGCTGCCCTCACCGTGCGGATGCAGCACCGCAACCACCGTTGCGATGACGTCCGTATCTTCATATCCCGAAGGCTTCGGGAAGCCGGGCAGAAAGTCTCGCCGAACAACCCACTGAATCTGAAAGTCCGCGCAACCGTTTCCTTCCCAGTCCAGATTCGCCGGACCGAGCACTTGCCACGTGCTCCATTCCGGCGTGGAAGGCAGTTCCTTTTTCGCCGCAAACATCAAGGGAGTAGCAAGATGATCCCGAAGATGAAGTCCGACACCAGGAAGGTGTATCAAAGGGTTGATGCCGACAGATTGAAGATGTTCTGAATCTCCGATGCCGCTCAACATCAGAAGCTGTGGAGTCTTTAGCGCTCCGGCACAGAGGATGACTTCTTTTGTTGGCACGCGCTATCCAGCTTTTTCCGTCACTGCCAATACCCTCCACTCCAACGGCCCGACGGTCTGTATCGAAAAGGACGCGGGTTACGGTGGCTCTGGTCTTTAGCGCAAGCGTTGTGAGTTCAAGGTATGGATGTACAAACGCTCTGAAAGCCGAGTGCCGCCGCCAATCTTTCGTTACGTTGTTCCAGAGCAGGCTGTATCCGAGCTGTTTGTCCGAGTTGCTGTCAGCGGTAAAAGGAACTCCGACGTTTCGGCAGGCCTCAGCAAATGAGTGAAACGCGGCATTCTCTGCCGACTGCCGAACCTCGATGTGTCCGGTCCGTCCGTGAAATCTATCGTCACCGTCCGCTGTCTTTTCCAAAGCCCGGTACGCTTGCAGAAAACGATCGGCGTTCCATCCCAAGCAATGATAAATCGTGTCCCACCGCTCAAAATCCAGCAGATTGCCCCTAACCCAGTACATCGCATTTATAGAAGTACTGCCACCTACAACTCGGCCCATGTTCGGGTTCAATTGTCTTCCATCGAGGTGTGGTTGCGGGACTGTCGGCAAAGCCCAGGTGAGTTCTTCTTTTGTGGCACAGGTGAACCACTGGTCATGCTGCTCGACGGCAGGGTCCACATCCTCGCCTCCTGCTTCGAGCAGCAGACAAGAAGAGCGCCGGGAAAGCTTCTCTGCAACCACACACCCGGCCGCCCCTCCGCCAACAATGATAAAGTCGAACGAGTCTTCCAGGGCTTTCTGATCTGACATTAGTTTTTGCCTCCACGCGGGGCCTATGCCCCGATCACGTTCGGACGCGGATGCCCGCTCTTCTCACAAAGGGCCAGGTAGATCTCCAGCACGGTCCCGGCGTCGAGCACGCTTTCGACGTTCCGGTCCGCGTCCAGATTGAGGTTAGCCCCGCGGACGGCGAACCAGACATCGGTCGCCTCCGTATTCGTAACCGGCACATGCAACGTATGGATCGAGCGCTGGCTCGTACAGGTATGAACCTGCGACGTTGACTTCCGGATACTCCAAGTACTTCCAGAAACCCTTGAGCGTGAACGCGAAGACCTCGCCGGTGTGCTTGTGGCGTTGGATCGTGACGCCCGGCTGGAAACGCGCCCGGATCACCCAGGTCCCCGCCTCCACGTCAACGTGCAGCAGTTGGAAATCTACTCCTTCCTGAAACTCGACGAAGGGCAGGTCTTTCTCTGCCCGGTGCAGCGCTGCGGGAATGCCTGGGATCGGCGCAAGGACGGTAGCCATACTGATTTTCCTCCTCAATGTTGCGATCAATGATTAATAGCTGAGCGTTCGCCTTCTTCACGGGCTCGAACGCCACAATTGTCGGCGCGCCGGCGTAGTAATCCGCCTGCAAGTTTGACGTCTTCCCGAGACAACAGCGTTCTACCTCTA
>JACMLA010000555.1 GCA_014379815.1 Bryobacteraceae bacterium
GGCATGATCAGTGCTCTTGCCGTCAACGAATGTCTGTCCTTCCCGGAGCTCAGGAAGCTACTGGCCACGACGGACGGCAACGTAAGCGTGCATGCGCGCAAACTGGAAGATGCCGGCTACGTGTCCTGCACCAAGACGTTTGACGGTCGCATCCCGCGTACGGAGTATCGGATCACCACTGCCGGCCGCAAGGCATTCGACAAATATCTGAACCACATGGAATCGCTGATCCGCGCTATGAGGGAGCGCTAGAAGCCCTTGCATACCGCGATCATCATGGACGGCAACGGTCGCTGGGCGACGCAGCGCGGCTTACCCCGGCTGGAAGGTCACCGGCGCGGTGCCCTTTCTGTCCGGCGCGCCATTGAGGCCGCGCCCGCCCTGGGTATTACCGATCTCACGCTCTATGGCTTTTCGTCAGACAACTGGGCGCGACCCCATTCGGAAGTCACCGGGCTCATGGATCTGTTTGTACGTTACCTTGCCGAGGAGGCAGGCAATTGCTACAAGAAGGGCGTCCGGTTAAGTGTCATTGGACGTCGGGACCGTCTGGACGCAGCCCTTCGAGAGCTCATCACAGACGTGGAAATGCGGACGCACAGCTGCTCGCTGTTGCATTTACGACTTGCGATCGACTACTCGTCCCGCCACAGCCTGATTGAAGCCGCCCGTACCTGTCTGCGCGCTGAGACCTTCACGGATCGCGATTTTGCACGCGCCTTACCCGCTCCGGATGTGGACCTGTTAATCCGCACTTCCGGCGAGCAGCGCCTGAGTGACTTCCTGCTCTGGGAATGCGCCTACGCTGAGTTTGTCTTCACCGATTGTTTGTGGCCCGACTTCAGCGGGGATGATTTGTGCACCGCCGTTTCAGAATTCCAGAAGCGCGCACGAAGGTTTGGGGCGCTGCCCGCTGCCTGAGCCTGATACAGTTCCAGATATATGCAACGCAGAGATTTTCTGGCCGTCAGCGCCGGAGGAGGTCTTGCCGTGACCAGCCTGTTGGGACAAAAGACAGAAACCCGGCCTTCGATACTCGAGCTCTTACACATCCAGATGCGCAATACGCAGGACTCCATGGTCCAGCGCACCGCAGAGTTCTTCTCGAGTGCTTACTTCCCGGCTCTGCAGCGCGCTGGAGCGGGTCCGGCAGGCGCGTTCAACAGCCTGATCGCGCAGGATAGTCCGTTTCTTCTGCTCCTGCTCCAGTTTTCAGATTTGTCGGCCTGGGATGCCAGCAGGCAGAAGATGATGGCCGACAAAGAGTACGCCAAGGCAAGGGAAAGTTATGGCTCGGGGCCCCTGCCGTACCTGCGGTATGAGAGGACGTTACTTCGCGGATTCCCCTCGTTTCCCGCTATCGAGGTGCCCGAGCCTTTACCGGGCCCGAACAAAGTTCGGACATATGAGGTCCGGACGTATGAGAGCAATACCCCGGGAAGTCTTGCCCGAAAGGTCAAAATGTTTGACGACGGAGAAATCGCGATTTTCCGCAAGGTTGGCATGGTCCCGGTCTTCTTCGGAGAGACTCTGATTGGACGAAACATGCCCAACCTGGTCTACATGGTTGGCTTCGAAGATCTTGCCGCGCGGGAGCGGATCTGGAGTGCCTTCATCTCGAGTCCGGACTGGCAAAAGTTACGAGCGCAACCCGGCCTGAGCGATGGGGAAATCGTGTCGAATATCAGCAACAGCCTGGTACGGCCGACTGCTTTTTCGGCAATCCGTTAATAGTCACAAATCTGTCACTTTGGGTTGACGGACTGCGGAATCGTCCGCTATCTTAGTTGAGCGGGGTGGAGCAGTCTGGTAGCTCGTTGGGCTCATAACCCAAAGGTCGAAGGTTCAAATCCTTCCCCCGCAACCAATAAGATCAATCACTTACGTGGATCCAAAAACCGCTTTCCCGTTGTGCTGACAAATCGAGAAAACCCAAAGATGGGTTGGTGATGAATATTCCGTCAGGCCCTCCCTCCGCCGTCGCGTTCCGAAATCCAAGCGTCGTTCGACAAGGACTGCTGCCGAGCACACTCGTCCGTCAGAAATCTGAGGCTCGACTAACGGCGTGGATATCTCGACTAGCGGGTAGCCCATCAGACCGGACGCAGTGACTGGCGTATACAACGCCCAAGTGCTTGCAAGCCGCAAGGAAAGTGGTCGGCCTGTAACGCGTTGGGGCGCTGTCCGCGGCAGCAACCACGCAGCGGCGTGCGGTCGCGAATCTCCAGATTCAGTCGGCCCAGCGGAGTGGTCGAGTTGATAGGGGTGCGATGCGATTGGGGGTAATGCAGGTATCTCGGAACGTCGATGCCGGCCTCAAAGATCTCTATGGCCTGGTGAAACACGTCTGGACTGGGCACCAGATCGGCCGCGTGTTTTCGGCGGTTTTCTTTTCGCGATGCACAATTGTCGTTCTCGTAAATTCTATCGGCGTGCCTGCTGGATGGCATCGGCGGCGGGACTTCAATGAGGAACACTTGGGTGGTCATCGCCGGGGCGCGCCGCGTGATCACTGTCGTGGAGTGAACTGGCTCGGTCCTGCGATGATGCAGCCGCCCGCCGACTGCAGACGCGGACAGAAAAGACGGGCGTTTCTTCGCGGAGCGTTGCAGCACGCCGATCTGATGCCGGAGTGCGACATTTTCCAGCTGCAGCGCAGCGCGGGTCTTGAGGACGGATGCGACGCCGGCGAGGAAAAATGCGAGGCATCCGGAGATCGAACTGAGGACCTTGCCGATGAGGTACAAATTCCATAATCTCAGTCACTTCGCAATTTCCGAGAGGACAGTGGACTGGGCGGTACGGAGCGAACTGCAATTATGGCTTCGA
>JACMLA010000556.1 GCA_014379815.1 Bryobacteraceae bacterium
CAGGCCCGCAATCAGGATATTGAGCGCGATTTCGTTTGGTGTTTTCTGACGCTCAGCACCCTCAACGAGGGCGATCATGCGATCGAGAAACGTTTCCCCTGGGTTGGAGGTGATGCGGATCTGAACGCGATCGGACAGAACCTTCGTGCCGCCTGTAACCGCACTGCGGTCTCCGCCGGATTCGCGGATCACCGGAGCGCTCTCACCAGTGATGACGGATTCGTCGACGGTAGCGATACCTTCGATAACCTCGCCATCGCCCGGAATCAGATCACCGGTTTCGCAAACCACCACATCGCCAGAGCGCAATTTGGAAGCAGCAACTTCTTCAATCCTGCCTCCCGGGCCTAACTTCCGGGCAACTGTATCGGTCTTGGTTTTGCGCAGAGCGTCGGCCTGCGCTTTACCGCGCGCCTCTGCCATAGCTTCGGCAAAGTTCGCAAACAGAACGGTGAACCAGAGCCACAGAGAGATCTGAATCCCGAAGCCGATGTTAGCCGCGCCCTGAACGATGTCGCGGATGACGAAAATGGTTACCAGGATGGCACCCATCTCGACCACGAAGATCACCGGGTTCCGCAGCAGGTGTGCCGGGTTGAGCTTTGTAAAGCAATCTTTGATCGCCCTCTGCAGGATCTCGGGATCGAACAAAGGCCGCGTGCGCACGCCGCGCTGAGGCAGCATCGAAGTCGGATCGACGGCTTCGCGGGGCGGGGCGGGAGGAGGTGTAGTTGTTGTACTCATGTCATTCTCCAGCAATACTTAGAAAACCTTGCCCTCATGCATCAGGAAGTGCTCGACAATCGGGGTGAGCGAAAGCGCCGGGAAGAACGTTAGAGCACCGATGATAATTACCGAACCAACCAGCAATCCGACAAATAATGGCCCATGTGTGGGAAACGTTCCTGCTGAGACCGGTACCTTGCGTTTCGCGACGAGGCTGCCCGCTGCAGCAAGCAGAGGAACGATAATCAGAAATCTCCCAATCAGCATCGCCAGGCCAAGCGTGAGGTTGTACCACGGCGTGTTCGCGCTAATTCCCGCGAATGCGCTCCCGTTGTTCGCAGTTCCACTCGTGTAGGCATAGAGAATTTCAGCCAGACCATGGGGGCCGCCGTTGTTCAGGTTACCCGTAGCTGGGCCATAAGAACCGTTCCAGTAACTGCCTTTGTCGTACTGGAGGACCGAACTGATTGCGGCGAAAAGGAGAATGCTGGCAGCTGTCGCGATGAGTGCCAGCATCGCCATCTTCACTTCCTTCTGCTCGATCTTTTTCCCGAGATACTCAGGAGTTCGACCAACCATCAATCCTGCAATGAAGACCGCAAGGATTGCGTAGAGGAGGATGCCATACAAGCCCGCGCCGACGCCTCCGAATATCACCTCGCTGGTCATCATGTTGAACAAGGGCACCAGACCGCCGATAGGTGTGTAGCTGTCGTGCATACTGTTCACGGCTCCGCAACTGGCGGCAGTAGTGATGGTGGCGAATAAAGCTGAGGCGGAGATCCCGAAACGGACCTCTTTACCTTCCATGTTTCCACCTGATTGCGTCTCGGAAGCGCTTTGTTCAACGCCCGCGGTGGCCAGAATCGGATTGCCCGCCTGCTCCGCACCGTAAGTGATGAAAACACCTGCGAGGAACATTATGGCCATGGCAGCAAACAGTGCCCAGCCCTGGCGGGTATCTCCAACCATTTTGCCGAATGTGTACGTTAACGCGGCGGGGATGGCGAAAATGAGCCACATTTCAAAAAAGTTGGTGAGCGGTGTGGGATTTTCGTAGGGATGCGCGGAGTTTGTATTCAGGAAACCGCCACCATTTGTCCCTAGCTCCTTGATTGCCTCTTGAGACGCCATCGGTCCTTGCGCTATTGTCTGATCCGCACCTTCCACCGTCTTTACTTTCGTGTAGCTATCGAAATTCTGGGGCACGCCCTGCCAAACCAGAAGCATCGCAGCAACTACACTCATCGGCAGTAGCACGTAAACCGTAGCGCGGGTAACGTCCACCCAGAAATTGCCAAGCGTATTCATTTGCTGGCGCGAAAAGCCCCGGGTTACTGCAATCGCGATTGCGATGCCGGCCGCCGCAGAGGCGAAATTCTGAACTGCCAGCGCAGACATCTGAACCAGATAGCTCATCGTGGTCTCGCCTACATAGGACTGCCAGTTCGTGTTGGTCATGAAGCTTACGGCAGTATTAAAAGCGAGATCCGGTGTCATCGCAGTGGCGTTTGCAGGTGCCCCGCCGGTGCTAAATCCCATAGGATTCAAGGGCAGGATTCCCTGCAGCCGTTCCATCAGATAGATGAAGAGAAAACTGAAGAAAGAGAAAGCCAGCAGCGCGCCGGCGTACTGTGTCCAGCGCTGCTCGGCGTCTTCCTTGACGCCACAAAGCCGGTAGATCAGTCGTTCGAGGGGCCGCAGCACAGGATGGAGAAAGGTGCGGTCCCCGTTGAACACGCGGAACATAAATGCCCCGAGCGGGATGGTCGTCAGTAGCAGCACTACAAAGTACAGAACAATTTGCAAAATACCTGGAGTCGTCATTGCGGTCCTTAAAAACGCTCCGGACGGAGCAGCGCGTACATCAGGTAACCAAACAGCAGAACTGCAGCAATACCGGCAAGAATAAAGTCCACGATCGTGTTCTCCTTAAAGCCTGTCGCAGGCCTTAGTCAATCCCCAGCAAGCTACAAAAAACAGCCCGCAAACGCCAATGTAGATAAGGTCCAGCATGTGAGCTCCTAGTCATTCCGGATGGCCACGACGTTCCTGCCGCTCTTGCGGAGGCGTCTGGCGAGGCGAGACGTCTCGTCCCACAGCCATCTCTTTTTCCATGAAATTACAATCAGATCGTCAGGGCGGGTAGTTGCCAGAAGGGCTTCCACGCGATCGCGGCAGCGAATGATTTCGATCCTTGTGGGAATCTCACTCGCGCCCGCAATGGTGCGTAACCGCTTCTCCACATGATTTCGGTTGACGGGGCACGCACTCACGTCCAACGGGTAGGGCACGATAACAGGCGCCAGAATTCGCAGGTTAGAGGACAGTCCCTCAGCGAAAGTTACCGCCTTCTTTAGTGCCACCAGGGTATGGTCAACGTCTGTGAACAGAACATTGATAGTGAGTGCGCCGCCTGCGGTTTGATGCTGCTGCTGCTCACGAACGACCCTCTCTCCTGTGAATGTCATGCCTTCGCTCCGGAATCAGAATAGGGCGTTTAACATAAACAAGTCATAAACAAGACATAAGGAAAATCTAAACGCGTTAGGAGAGTTTCCGCGGTTGATCTACACTTCTCGCGTGGGCAGTCTCCCTCACATTTGGTGTTTTATCTGGCGTACAGTCGTCAGTGTGGTCAGCGTCGGTGCCCTTACCGCTGTCTGCCGAACGCTGCCAGTCAACCAGACAACCGCCAGTTTGTCGTACTTGCTTCTAGTACTGGTTGTCGCGTCAGCCTGGGGGTTGCTGGCCGCGATCTCCAGCTCCCTGGTAGCCGCGATCTGCCTGAACTTCTTCTTCTTTCCGCCAGTGGGCACTCTGACGATCACAGATCCGCAGAACTGGATTGCCCTTGCCGCCTTCCTGAGCACCGCGGTGCTGGCGAGCGAGTTATCCGATCGAGCGCGCAAGCAGGCAGCAGAAGCTGTGGCCCAACGGCGTGAGGTGGAACGTCTGTATTCACTCAGCAGAGCCGTGCTTCTCGATCCGGGGCAGGGATCGCTTGGGAGCACGATCACCTCTCAAATTGCAGAAACGTTCAACTTGCGCGCAGTAGTTCTGTTCGATACATTTTCCAGGAAAACATTCCTGGCTGGCCCCGAGGATATCCGGCTGTCGATGGAGGAAATTGAGCTGGGTCTGGAAACCGGAGGTCTAACCGAAGGAACTCAGGCTGCGGCCGTTAAGCTTGGAAACAAAGCTGTGGGTATCCTTGTTGTGAAAGGCGATCTGGGCACGCCAGCACTGCAAGCAATTGCTAATCTGATCGCGATTAGTTTCGAAAAGGCAGCGAGCGAAGAAGTTTCCTCACAGGCCCGAACTGCGAGGCAAAGCGACGAGCTGAAATCCAGCATTCTTGATGCTTTGGCTCACGAGTTCAAGACTCCCCTGACCTCCATCAAAGCTGCTTCGACCTCTTTACTTTCACGCAGTCTGGCTCCAGCCCATGAGCGGGAACTTATCAGCATCATTGACGAAGAGGCGGATCGTCTGACTGCTCTGGTGACCGAGGCCATTCAGATTTCGAGAATCGAAGCAGGTAAGGTCAAGCTGAACAAAGCTCCAACGTATCTGTCCGATGTAGTTAACTCAGTCCTTGGTCAAATGAAATTGCGTCTGGAAGACAGACCGGTTCAAGTCTCCCTTGATCCAACACTACCCGCAGTCCTGGTGGACCGGGATCTGATTGAACTGGCTTTTCGTCAGTTGGTCGACAACGCGCTGAAATACTCTCAACAAGGGACGTCCGTGTCGATCCAGACTTCGCG
>JACMLA010000070.1 GCA_014379815.1 Bryobacteraceae bacterium
AATTCACGCCCCGCAGAGCCTTGATCTCTACTTCGCCGACCCGGAAAGTCTTCCTCAGGTCGGTGGCAACGATACTTGGCTCAGTCATAGGCGAGTGCCTCAATCGTGTCCTGACGCGCTGCCTTCAGACCTGGATACAAGGCACCCAGCACAGCGCCCGCAATCGAAATTAAAGCCGACCATGGCCACCAGTCAGGAACGATCACCACCGGCAACGAATCCGGAACGACAACGCTGATCACCCAGCGTGCAAGGAACGAAAGCACGATTCCGATCACTGCGCCAGTCACCGCCAGCATGATCGTCTCGCGCAACAGCATGCCCATCACATACCCGGATGTCGCACCCAGTGCCTTCAATACGCCGATCTCACGCGTTCGCTCCAGCACCGCCGTGTACATCGCGAGAAAGACAATCAGAAACCCAAAGATCACGGAAAGTCCAACAAGAACCGCGATAAAGGGAGTAACACCGGGAATCGAGCCCGGCGTAAGCTGGGACAAAAACTCCTTGATCGAGAAAATCGGATACTCTTTCAACTGCGCTCTCAGGCTGTCAATCACCGGCTGAATATTCTTCGGATCGTCCACCTGGAGGTACACCATCGAGATCTTGCCTGTGTTCGACGTCACCTGCTGCAGATAACTCTTGTCCACGAACAGTTTGCCTAGTTTGCCCGCACCGACGACGCCACGCACGGTCCATTTCTGATTCGCGAGCTCCACAATGTCCCCGGCCCGCAACTTGCGTTGGGAAGCGTAGTTCTCGTCAATCAGCAAATCTGTCTGCTGTTGCAGCGGCCCACCGGAAAGGTAATCGAGGCCGCCTGCCATCTTCGTAAACCGACCCAGATCCACGCCCGTCAGGCTGTCCATACCGCCAACGCCGTGGATGACGACACCCTGAGCGAGGCGCACATGCGGTTGCTTCTCCGCAAATCCAACCATGCCCTCACTCATAGGTGCGGAGGTCAATCCAAGGACAGAAGAACCCGGTGGACGAATCATGATGTCCGCACCAATGCCCCGGGTGCGGGTCGCGCTCGCTTCCACTAATCCTCTGGTGAGTCCAACTACCGTCAGCACCAGCGTCACCTGCAGGCCTATGGCAAGAACCGTCAGCAATGTCCGGATGGGGCGGTGCTTCAGGTTTTCAAGGACGAGTTTGTTTACCAATGTCTGTCATTGTATCGAACGCGGTCCTGCCTACAGTCAAACTACACCGTTGTGTTTGCCCCGTTTTTAAGGAACTTCTACGCGTCTATATGCGTAGAATAGAGAGATTTAGCGGAGGCAGATGCGTTTCTTTTTAGTAGGTGCGCTTACAGCGGTTTCGGTGTTGGCAGCTTCGGGCGGCAGCGGAGCGGTCACTTTTCACAAGGATGTCGAGCCGTTGTTGCAAAAGAATTGTCAGGGATGCCATCGCCCGGGTGAAGCTGCACCCATGTCGTTTCTGACGTACAACGAAACGCGTCCCTGGGCAAAAGCCATGAAGGAAGCAGTACGCCTGAACAGGATGCCGCCGTGGTTTGCAGACCCGCATGTCGGAAAATTCGCAAATGACCGCTCCCTGACGACGGCCGATCGCGAGACGATTGTTCGCTGGGCGGATGCTGGCGCTCCGGAAGGTGACTCCGCGGATGCACCCTCAAAGGTAGTGTTTACCGAAGGATGGAACATCGGCACCCCGGACATGGTGGTGGAAATGCCACAGGAAATCGAAATTCCTGCCAAAGGCACAATCGACTACACCTACGTAGTGTTCCCCTCCGGCTTGACCGCAGACAAGTGGGTCCGTATGTCCGAGGTCCGGCCAGGCAACCGAAAGGTCCTTCATCACGTGATCGCGTTTGTCAGGGAGCCCGGCTCCAAATGGCTGGTGAAGGCCAAACCCGGAGTTCCTTACGTTCCTGAGCGCGACTCAGACGATGCCAGAAACGGCTTCGGCGGAGAATGGCTCGTCGGCTATGCCCCAGGTACCGTACCCGATACGCTGGAGGAAGGGCAGGCACGGCTCGTCAGGGCTGGATCCGACATCGTCCTGCAACTTCACTACACAGCCAGCGGCAAGGCAGAAAAAGATCGCAGCAAAGTCGGCTTCGTGTTCTCCAAAGAACCGCCTAAGCAGAGAGTCACGATGCTCGCAGCAGCCAACGGTCGCTTCGCGATTCCCCCTGGTGCGGCAAACCATAAAGTGGAATCGAGCTTCACACTAGGCGAAGACGTCGAGATGTTGCGACTGCTACCTCACATGCATCTGCGTGGAAAAGCATTCTCCTATCGCCTGACCTTCCCCGATGGTCGGACTGAGCAGGTTCTCAATGTGCCGCGATACGACTTCAGCTGGCAGCTCACGTATGTCCCGCAGAAGCCGATCCACCTTCCGAAAGGAACGAAAATCGAGTGTACTGCCTACTTCGATAACTCGCCCAACAATCCTGCAAATCCCGACGCCACCAAAGAAGTGCGGTTTGGCGATCAGAGCTGGGAAGAGATGATGATCGGGTTCTTCGACGTAGCGTTTAGTCCATCCATGAAGGTGGAGCAACTCTACCCCCCGAGAAAGCCGAAGCCTCAGACAACTACACGGACCGACGGAGAATAGCGGCACGAGGGCTGGCAGCATTTGCATACTTAGACTTTCTGCCGGCCTGCCAGAAGGGGACAGCCTGACTAGTCCCACAGCACTTTCTTCGCTCCGTTCGACCAAAGAGTCTATTTCTTCCTCTCACGCAGCTGAGTTGTCAGCCACGTCCGCCGCGACCGGCCTCTTCCATCGCAGCACAAATTCCTGACTCCCCAGCGGAGCGCCGGCATAAGTCGCTCGCCGAAGCTTTCTTCTTTCTTCTTCCTTTTGTTCAATCTCCAACGATTGCGCCCACGTCGCTGCTGCCCCGGAGTTCCTCCAGTACTCCATGTCTAACAGCCGTGCCGCCTTGCGAAAGCCCAGGTGAGCGCCAGCGCTGGAGTCAAGATACTCCTGCGGTAGCTCCACCAGTCCCGCCCTCACTGGATTGAGTTCCACATAGCGCAGCGCCGTCCAAAGGTGCTTCTCATCGAGAGGGCACGAGTAAAACCGGTTCTGCCAAAGGTGTCCGCTGCGCTGCTTTCTGGCGTTCAAGTATTGCGCGTAGCGCCCATGAGTCCGCCTCAGGCAGATCGCGAGCGAATCCTCCGCTTCTGGCACGCAAACGAGGTGTATGTGATTGTCCATCAAGCAGTAAGCAAGGATACGCAACCCCGCCTGCGCAACATTTACCTTCAACAGATCGAGGTAGACTCCCCGATCCCGCCGAGAGTAGAAACCCTCTGGCGGTCAGTTCCCCTTTGGGTCACATGATGAGCCACGCCGGGCGCGACGATTCTGGCTTGTCTCGGCATCCCTCTGTACAGTGGCCAGAGTTCAGAGATTCGTCTCTCAAAATAATCAGCTGGGACGGGTCAGGCTGTCCCTTTCGAACCCCTGGACCTGAAGCCACCGGTCTCCCATGGCACCGACTCGGCCAAAACTTCCTCCCCTTTAGTGACCCAACAGGCAAAACAACGAAAAGGGAACGCCCTGAAATCCCTAGGTAAGGTGGAGAAAGCCTCGCTTAAAGCCAATCACTACAGCCTCAGTGCGATCATTCACTCGCATTTTGCCAAGTATGTTCTGCACGTGAACTCTTGCGGTAAACTCCGCGATACCAAGTGCCGCGGCAATCTCTTTATTGCGCATTCCAGAGGCCATTAGCTCTAGCACCTCACGTTCGCGGGGTGTCAAATCAACACGTGGAAGATTCTGGGCCAGTTGCGCAGCCACGGAGGCGCTGACATGCCGGCGCCCTTGACTCGCAGCGTGAATTGCACTGAATAGTTCCTGTCGCAAACTATCTTTTAGAAGATACGCTGACGCGCCCGCTTCGATCGCCCGGTAAACATTCTCATCGCCGTCAAAAGTAGTCATCACGACAAAATGCGACCCCGGATGCGAGGTGCGAATTCTGCGAATAGTCTCAATTCCATCGAGGGCTCCCAAACGCAAATCCATGATCGTTACGTCTGGATGAAACTCGGCAAACCGCTCGATCGCCTCCTCCCCGGAGCGCGCCGCCCCAACCAGATTAAAATCCGACGAGGCATTCAATATCGCAGCCAGGCCTTCCAGGGCAATGGGATGATCATCCACGATCATGATTCTCAGTGTGGAGGCCTTAGGGGAGAGGGGCCGGCTATTTGTCATGACTCGTCCAAAGCTGGCACTGAGTTGGCAGAGGAGTTCAACAAACTACCCCTGTTCCGAATCTAACATTCGGCCGGTTGCTCGATTGACCCTACGTAGTATTGGCAGTGTCTACGTAATGTTGCTAACGATAATATCAGAAAGTGCAGATTGAACCAGCGGTCGCGGGGCCTCCTCCCCGGTGGAGTCGTTCGCTAAAAAGAGTATCGTTTTCTCTGTTTCTGCTAAGCAGCACCTTCGCGCTGGGATCTCCGGTTTATCGTGCCAACCTTTCGCAATTTGTTTCCGATTCCTGGAACCGTGAGAAGGGACTGCCCCAAAACGCGGTCGCCGCAATGGAGCAGACACAAGATGGCTATCTATGGCTTGCGACTCGAGCAGGCCTGGTTCGTTTCGATGGGGTCAGGGCGAAGCTTTTCGACGGAGCTGGCATTCCAGGCTTGGGCACGGACGTCATCGCAAAGCTAAAAGTGGATTCCGACGGTGCGCTTTGGGCTGCCCCGCAAAGCCCCGGTTTGTTCCGCTACGACGGCGTCAGGTGGAGTCGTTTAGGCGCGGAAAGCGGACTTCCTTCCGGACCCATAAAAGAACTTCAGAAGGGCCCAACTGGCAAGCTCTGGGCCACCCCCACCGAGGGAGGATTGCTCGAGTGGAACGGAAAGAAATTTTGCCCCGTTCCCACGCCTAAGCCCTTGCCGCCCTCGGCCGTGCTCCGCGTTTTGCACGCCAGCGATGGTGCCATCTGGTTAGGTTTCGCGCAGGATGGGTTGATCCGTTGGCAGGGCAGCGACTGGCGCATCTATGGCACCAAACAAGGTCTGTTTGCATCTTCTGTGTTCGGCTTGGCCGAATCATCGAACGGAACAATCTGGGTTGGCGGTTATCTTGGAATTCAGGCGATTGTGAACGGAAAGTTTAATCCGAAGCTCACTCTGGCGGCCGCGAAAGGCAAAGAAGTCGAGTTCAGCTTACAGGTGTCTCCGGATGAGATCTGGTGGGGCACTCGTGAAAGCGGCGTTCTGCGCTATAAGGATGGCGAGGTGGAGATACTGACGGCTGGCCCGATGCTTTACGACGATCGCATCCGTTCGGGCCTGATCGATGCCGAGGGATCCATATGGCTTGGCACCCAGCACGGTTTGAATCGGCTACATCCGCCGAGAATTCTGTTTTTCGGAGACTATGAGGGGTTTTACAGCGAACGCGCCGAAAGAGCATTGCTTACTCCGTCCGGGAAGATCGTACAGATTAACGAGAATGGAAGCCTCGAGTTGGGGCTCGGCACCGAACGGCAACGGATCGGCGTACATCCGCTCCCCAACAGGAACCAGGATCTTATCGGGATATCGAAAGATCAAACGATTTGGCTTAGAGACTCGCAGAACGCCTTCTTTGCAGTTCGCAATGGCCGCTACGTTCGCCAGAACTTTCCCCCTGGTGAGAACGCGGTCGTCTTCCTAGAAACTTCCTCTGGCGACCAGCTCGTCGGTACCTTCGGGGGACGTCTCTTGTCAGGCGCTGGCGATAAGTGGACCTACGTCCCTCATCCGTTTCCGCTTTCGGGCGCCCGCATCACCGTATTGGCCGAGGGGCAGGATAAAACACTCTGGGTGGGAACCGAAGCTCATGGCTTGGCCAGTTATTCCAGGGGTCTATGGCGCGTCTGGAAGAAGGACTTCGGTTCCCTGGCAAAAGACATACTTTCCCTGCATTGCGATATGCAAGGCAGGGTCTGGGCGGGTACGAATTCGGGCATTGTTCTGATCGAGAATGGCAAGTTGCATTTCATCAATAAATCAACGGGTTCGCAGGATGAGATTATTACCGCGCTGGCGATCGACAAAAGTGGAAATCTATGGGCGGCGGGATTAGACGGCATCGTTCGGATCCCGGCGGAGGAGCTCAATAAGTTAAGCGAAGGCCCAAACGCGCCTCTGAAGTCACAGATCTTTGCCGCAAGGGATGGTCTTCGTTTTCCAGAGGCCCTCGCCTTCGCACCATCCTCCGTCAGCGCCGACGGAACCGTGTCATTTCTCATGGCCCGTGGCCTCGCACAAATTGTTCCCGACATGGTATGGGTCAATCAACAGGCGCCGAAAACGCAGATCGAAGAGGTCCTGCTGGACGGCGTCCCTCTACCGCCATCGGCTTCCATCCAAATGCCAGCACGGTCCACACGCGTGGAGTTCCGCTTTACAGCCTTAAGCTTGCTGCAGCCTGAGCGCATCAGCTTTCGCTATCGCATGTTGGGTTACGACAAAGAGTGGGTTGAGTCCGATAAGGTACGTTCCGCGGTATACAGCGGCTTGCGCGGCGGAAAGTATGAATTTCAGGTACTTAGCACCAACGGCGATGGAGTAAGCTCTCATATCCCGGCGACGGTTGTTATCGAGAAGAAAAAAAGGTTCAGTGAAGCGGCCTGGTTCCCTTTTCTGATGCCCACTCTGGTGGGGAGCATTGCATATGCTGGTTATCGGATACGAACGATGCAGCTAAGGGCGAAGCACCACTTAGTGCTAGCCGAACGGCAAAGAATTGCTCGGGAGTTACACGATGGACTTCTCCAGGAATTCAATGGTGCAACGCTAAAGCTTGCAGCCATCCAGATAAAGTGCGCAGGTAATGAGGTTGGGGCAGATTTAGATCGTGTAGTTGACGGTCTTGAGCAAAGTCTGACGGAGTCACGGCAAGCAATCCAGACGCTACGCGGCCGGGAGTGGGAAGGAGTAAGACTCTATTCGGCATTACAAGAATGTGCTGAAGGCATGTGTCGGCCGACGCAGGTAAAAATCCAATGTATGGAATCAGGATCATATGACGAGCCGGGCACCGACGTAAAAGAAGCTTTCTGGCAAATCGCGCGGGAAGCGATCCGCAACAGTCTGAAACACGGCAACCCGACACAGATACGCTTGGAATTAGCTGTCGATAAGAACGATCTCATACTCTCAGTCGACGACGATGGTCGTGGCTTTGATCCACATAAAGCGGCACCTAATCAGGGAACTCGGTTTGGACTTTCCGGCTTGAAAGAACGGGCGAAACGTGTCGGCGGATCCCTTCAGATAGAGTCAGCGGCTGGAGGAGGTTGCAGACTCCGGTTCCGGATTTCGATCCGCGAATCTCAGTCACGTGTAATCAATGTGCTGCGTAACGCTGCAAAAGCCACCAGTCGATGGAGAGTTGCCCTGGACCAAGTAGATAAAGGCTAACACCCATCACGGCGTAGAACCCTGCCGACTCCCAACTATGACCATGAGGATTCACGAAGGGTTCTCCTTTGCCAACTAGTTTGAGTACGGCAACGGCCATGTTGGCACCGATGCTGAGGGCGGCAAACGGCGTGAGGAGTCCCGGGATCAACAGAATTGCCGAGACAATCTGACTTAACGCTGCTGCTCCGGCAAGCCAGGGAGGGATCGAGAATTCCTTCGCAAAGCCATGCAGATCTCTCCACTTCCCAAGCCCGTGATTTACAAATGCGCTACCAAGGAAGATCCTGCAAGCCAAGAGTGCAAGGCTGCCAGCGGCGGCTGGAAAGCTGGATGGAAACAGAAAATGAGCCAGGGATTCCAATGAGAGTTCCATCAATCTGGACCTTCCCAAACTACAGAGATCATGCTGCCATTTGCCTGAACTGTTTGGGAGTGCACCCCGTTATACGCCGGAAAGTGGTTCCAAAATGAGACTGGCTCCCGAAGCCGGATTCCAGCGCGATCCCCGCCAGATCTAACGAATCGTTGGCAAGGAGTAACTTGGCACGTGCCACGCGGCAGCGAAGTACATATTGACGAGGCGATAACCCTGTTGCACTTTTGAAGATCCGGCAAAAATAATAGGGGCTCCTTCCTTGAAGTGCGGCAAGGTCCGCCAGACGTAGTTCGTTGCCCAGATTAGCTTCGATAAAGTTCAGAATCGAGCGAAGCTGGCGCGGCGGCAAAGAGACCCATGTGCTACAAGACTGCCTCCGTTCGAGCTGTCGCAAAACTTCCACGAGTAGCAGGCGGGCTAGTGCGTCGATTGCCAGTGAAGAGGCAAGACCCCGGCTTGTATGTTCTTCGGCAAGCGCCCCGAACAAGCGGCCCGTGGCTTTATCATTCAGAATCCGTTCATTCAGGGGTAACTGCAATCGCCAGAGATTGCCACCATGTGCCGCTACTTCCGCCAGAATTGATTTGGGAATGGAAACAAGCTGCCAATCGGTGCGCAGGTCGCTGTGGTATTGGATCGCAACCGCTGGCGGCACTACGAGGATCTCGGTTTGCGCAAGCTGAATGCCTTCCGCTCTTCCATTTGCAATCAGAATCAACGATCCTGATCCTCCCATTGGCTTTAGCAGTGAGAGCTGTGTTTGGCTGTAAACCTGAAAACAAACTTCGGCGGACGAAGCTTTCAGTCGCTTCACCTGAACGCCCAACTCTTGCGACCAGCAGCTAGCGTTGCCATCAGAGGGACCTCTGCGTTGTGAAGCAAGCAAGCTTGGCGGCATGTGCAAAGGATACGGTTCTATCCGCGGTTCCGCATCGGCAGGAATAGTAATCGAATCGTATGTATTGTTAGCTAGAGTTTTGTACTCAATCCGACCATATTTTCCTCGTTGAGTTTAACTAGACCGGTGCTCCGTGGGACCGAAACGCAAGATCTGGACAAAGTTGTACAGAACAGGCAAGAGCTACTTCCCCTCAGTTAGCTAACCTCAGGTCCACGCTGGCAACCCGCCGGTCGGCCAATCAGAGGAGATACCTTGACCACACCCACATCCACCTACCTTGAGATGCTCAGTGACCAAAACTGCGCACTAGTGCTAATTGACTTTCAACCCGCCATGTTTCAAGGTGTCCAATCGCACGACCGACTTGGAATCGTACACAACGCGCAGATCCTCGCGAAGACAGCCAAGCTTTTTGGACTACCGGTACTGATTTCAACTGTTGCCCAGAACAGCTTTTCCGGCCCGTTCATGCCTGAGGTCACCGCTATCTTTCCTCAAACCGTTGTGATCGATCGTACGAGCATTAACTCCTGGGCCGATGAGCACTTCCGCAAAGCAATAGCCGCTCTTGGACGTAAGAAAATCGTCCTCGCGGGACTCTGGACCGAGGCGTGCGTTATGTTTCCGTCACTCGATATGTTGCGCGAGGGCTACGAGGTGTACGTCGCGACCGATGCTTGCGGCGACATCTCGACCGAAGCGCACGATCGGGCTGTCACAAGGTTGGCGCAAGCTGGTGCGGTGCCGATTACCTCCCTGCAGTTCACTTTCGAACTTCAGCAGGATTGGGCGCGCTCGCACACTTATGACGGTGTTATGGAGATCCTAAAGGCGCATTCGCCCTACGGGATTCAAGTCCGCTTCTCTAAGTGGGCGCTTGGTGAACACGCCAGTGAAGCGGGTGTCTAGGCTCGAAGCACCTACACGTTAGGAAACCGGACATGGCAACCGACCTGGTTCTTCACAATGCACGGATCACGACTCTTGACCGAGGTAAGCCAGCAGCAACCGCCCTCGCAATCGAAGATGGTCTGTTTAGTTCAGTAGGTCAGAGCGAAGACATTCTGCCGCTTGTGGGTCCCTCCACTCAGGTCATCGACGCTAAAGGTGCCACGGTGATTCCAGGCTTGAATGATAGTCACCTCCATCTCATTCGTGGTGGCCTCAACTTCAATCTTGAGTTGCGCTGGGACGGCCTGACCTCGCTAGCGGAAGGCTTGCGCATGTTAAAGGATCAGGCGCGCAGGACACCTCCACCTCAATGGGTTCGCGTAGTGGGAGGGTGGAACTCGTTTCAGTTCGCAGAGCGCCGATTGCCTACACTTTCGGAGATCAATGAAGCCACGGGAGACACGCCCTGCTTCATTTTGCACCTCTACGACCGCGCACTCCTGAATGGAGCCGCCCTGCGCGCGGTTGGGTATTCAAAGGACACGCCAGACCCCCCCGGAGGGGAAATGGAACGCGATCGGCAAGGCAATCCAACTGGTCTGCTCCTCGCAAAGCCGAACGCCAACATTCTCTACTCGACCCTGGCGAAGGGCCCGAGGCTGAGTTACGAAGATCAGCTGAACTCTACCCGCCATTTTATGCGCGAGATGAATCGACTGGGCCTTACAAGCGCAATCGATGCGGGGGGCGGGTACCAGAACTATCCCGAAGACTACCAAGTGGTTAGCCAATTGGAGTCCGAAGGCGCTCTCACGATCCGGATTGCCTACAACCTGTTCACGCAGAAACCCAGGCACGAAAGGGACGACTTCGCGAGGTGGGCTAAATTAGCGAAACCCGGTAGTGGCAATTCCTGGTACCGACTGAACGGTGCTGGCGAGATGCTGGTCTTCTCCGCTGCTGACTTTGAAGATTTTCTCGAACCACGCCCCGATCTGGCAGCCACGATGGAAGCGGAACTGGAAGACGTTGTCCGGCTGCTTGCTGCTCACCGCTGGCCCTTCCGCCTTCATGCAACATACGAAGAATCCATCGCACGTTTCCTCGATGTATTTGAGCGAGTCAACCGGGACATCCCCTTCGATGGGCTGCACTGGTTCTTCGACCATGCCGAAACCATAACGGATCGAAGTATGGGCAGGGTGGCAGCGCTTGGGGGCGGCATCGCTGTGCAACACAGAATGGCATTCCAAGGCGAGTACTTTGTTGATCAATACGGTGCTAAAGCTGCGGAGCGCACTCCCCCGGTAAAGCGGATGCTTGAGCTGGGTATTCCGGTCGGCGCAGGTACCGATGCTACCCGGGTGGCCAGTTATAACCCGTGGGTGTCTTTGTATTGGCTAACGAGTGGGCGGACGGTTGGGGGTCTGCGTCTCTATCCGGAGCACAATACTCTGAACCGGGAAGATGCTCTTCGTCTCTATACGTTGGGGTCCAGCTGGTTTAGTACAGAAGATGGTCTGAAAGGGGCGATCGCGCCGGGACAGTTGGCGGACTTCGCAGTGCTGACCGGAGATTATTTTTCGATACCGGAAGCGGACATTCCTGGCCTTGAGAGCCAACTGACCGTCGTAGGCGGCCGGATTGTCTATGGTGCCGGCGACCATGCCGCCCTGGCGCCCACACTGCCTCCAATCAGTCCGGACTGGTCGCCGGTGCGCCACTATGGCGGATATAGGAATTCTCAACACGTCCATCGTACCCGGTGTGACTCGCTTGGCGACCGTCACTCCCATTCGGAGGCTGGGATGCTGCCAGGAGGTCTCTTCTGCCCCTGCTTTGCCTTCTGATGTGCGCGTCGATTCTTCTAGCCGAGGGAACAACGGCGCCACAACGGCCTGAGTTACGAATCATTCGATACGAAGAAGACTGGTCCACGTGGACCAGGCAACCACAAAGCCGTGACCCATTCGATTCATTGAAGAACGTGCGGATCGGCACCGATTGGTCGCTGACTCTTGGCGGCGAAACCCGCCAGCGAGTTGAGATCCTGGGAAATGAAGGGTGGGGACTTTCAAAGCCGGGGCAGGATAGCTTCTACTTGCAGCGCTACATGCTTCATGCGGACCTTCGCTGGCGGACCCGTATTCGCTTCTTTGGACAACTAAAGAGCGGCCTTGTATCAGGCCGCCGGGATGGTCCTCGTCCTGTTGACGCAGACCGACTCGACGTCCACCAGGCCTTCGTGGAAATCCCGATTCTCGATTCTGATCGGTGGAGCTTACGCGTGGGACGCCAGGAGGTGAGTCTCGGTTCATCCCGGTTAGTGTCGATTCGCGAAGGCCCCAACGTTAGGTTCGCTCTCGACGGCGCTCGCTTGATTTGGCAATCCGGAACGTGGAAATTCAATGTGCTCGTTCTCCGTCCGGTCACCACCGGGACAGGAAGTTTTGACGACCTCCCCGACTCTAACCAATCCCTGTGGGGCGTGTACTCGACAAAAACCTTCGCGAGGAATTCTGGCATCCTCGACGTCTATTATTTAGGGCTGGAACGCAAGCGGACCCGCTTCGACTCTGGTTTCGGGCCGGAAACGCGGCATTCGTTTGGCACCCGTTTCAGCCGCCGCCATTCTGGCTGGAGCTTCGACTATGAAGCCGTTGGCCAGACGGGAACATTCGCTGGCCGATCCATTTGGGCATGGACAACGGGAACGAATACGGAATACACTTTTGAGTCTGCCCCACTCAAGCCTGAAATCAGCCTGAAAGCCGATATCACGTCGGGCGACCGCAATCCGTCAGACACGCGGCTTGGCACCTTCAATGCACTTTTCCCAAAAGGCAATTACTTCAGTCAGGCCGATGTCTTAGGCCCTTACAATCTGATGGATCTTCATCCTCAAGTCCAGGTGGATATCTCGAAAAGCATCTCGATTGCTAGCGGCGTCGATGTTTTCTGGAGGCACAGCACACGCGATGGACTTTATAATGTGCCCGGAGTTCCCATCGTACCGGGCACAGGAAGCGATGCGCGATTCGTGGGCCATGCAGTCAAGTTGGGCGTAGAATGGAACGCAAATCAGCACCTTAGCTTTGAGTCGGAGTATCAACGACTGTTCTCAGGCAAGTTTCTTCGGGAGCAAAGCCGGCCTCGATCCGTAGACTTTTTCGCCTTGTGGGCGACCCTTCGTTTTTAGCAGAGCACTGGCCTTTGACTGAATAGGAAGATATGAACGCTACTCCTCCATCCACAGCGTGGGCGGCTTTATCGGATGCCTCGTTCCGGACAATCTGGATTGCGGGTGTTGTGATGGGCACTGGCTCGGTAGTGCAGGATGTAACCTCGGGCTGGATCATGACTCACCTCACGACATCCGCTCTCCATGTTTCCTTGCTGCAGACCGCCGTTTCCTCGCCGGTGGTTCTTTTAGCCCTTCCAGCCGGTGCTATGGCCGACATCGTGAATCGGCGCAGGCTAATGGTCACGTTGTTGCTTGCTCTGGCGACCCTGGCGGCGCTCCTGGGTTGGTTTACGACCAGTAAATCTCTGACCCCCGAGCTGCTCCTGGGGTTTGTGTTCTTGATGGGTTGTGTCAACGCGATGTTTACCCCGGCATGGATGCGGACGGTGCCGGATCTCCTTGCAGGTCCCCTCATACCTTTAGGGGTCACGCTCAACTCCACCGGCATAAATATCGCGAGACTTGCCGGTGCCACAGTGGCGGGCATTTTGCTGGCCTCGCAGGCGGCTGGCGCTGGATTCTTTCTTGCCAGCCTCGCCTTCCTGGTTCCCGCCGCGGCATTGTACCGATGGAGCGGCCCGCCAGTGCGCTCAACGCTTCCGCAGGAATCGTTTACAGCCGCTTTGGCAGGGGGGATAAGTTATGCCTTAAATTCCCCAGGTATCCGCGCCATAGTAATCCGAACGCTCGTGTTTTCCTTTTTCGGTTCCGCGATTCCGTCGCTGCTGCCCGTGGTCGCTTCCAGGAACCTGCATCTCGACGGTCTTTGGTTTGGGTTGCTCTCCGCCAGCTTCGGCGGCGGCGCACTGATTGGCGCGACTTGCATGCTACCGATCCGTCGAAAACTCTCGATAGATACGATACTCCTCATCATGATCTCCATCCTCGCCGTCACCGCTGTGGCGATGGCAAGGTTGGAGAGCTTCCTGCTTCTTGCCTCTGTCTTAGCGGTCGCCGGCGGGGCCTGGGTCATAGTTGTCGCTTCCTTCGGGATTGCCACCGGCTCGGCAGCGCCTTTCTGGGTCCTGTCGCGCATGCTTTCCTTGTACATGCTGACGTTTCAGGGTGGAGCAGCCCTGGGATCTCTGGCCTGGGGCTTTCTCGCGCAAGAGGCTGGCCTGCCAACTTCCTTGCAGATCGCAGCCGCCGGCCTGGTGTTGGGCCTGCCCGCGCGGTTGTGGTTGCCGATGCCGCCTGCAAATCCGTCATTGTTGGTTCCCTCTCAGCATTGGCCTGTCCCACCCCTCGTCGAATCTACGGGTGCGAGTGATGGCCCGGTATTGGTAACGGTGCATTACCAAATCGATGTCAGCGACGCAGAGGCTTTTGTGACTGCGATGCGTGAAGTCAGGCTGGAGCGGCTACG
>JACMLA010000557.1 GCA_014379815.1 Bryobacteraceae bacterium
ACGGCTGGGGAAGCGGAGACGAGCTCCGCTGGAGAGCGCCTCGTCAAGGAATACCCAGCCGAGACTCACTCCGGTGATCGGGCCGGGGATCTCTGGATCCTCGGCTTTCTTCAAGTAGGAAGATCATTGGGGTAGATCTCCTTATGCCTTACAAAACTCATCTTCGCTGCTGAGGGAATGCTCTGTTTGTTTGCTTGCTCAAACGCATCCGGAGAAACATACCCAAGCGCGGAATGGAGGCGGTGACGGTTGTAATACCCGTCTATGAATGCACTGCTGTGAAGACGCAGGTCCTCCAGATCCTGATACTCACGACAGTAGATTTCTTCCTGTTTTAGCGTCTTCAGGAAGCTTTCGCATTTCGCATTGTCATAGGGGTTTCCAGCCCGGCTCATGCTGCAGGTCACGCCGTGCTTTTGCAACAACTCCGTGTAAACGTGCGACGCGTACTGCACGCCGCGGTCGGAATGATGGACCAGACCAGGTAAGGGCTGGCGACTTTCCAGAGCTTGTTCGAGCGCATCCACTGCAACGGCACTGCGTAGGCTCCGATTCAATGCCCACCCGACGACGCGCCTGGAAAACGCATCCAACACCACGGCCATGTATACAAACTCATGCTGCAAACGAATATAGGTGAGATCAGCTACCCATAGCTGATTTGGCGCAGTCAGTTCCATTCGTTTTGCCAGATTGAGAAAAACCTCAAACGGATGTCTTGAATCGGTCGTGCACACGAACTTCCGACTCCGAACGGCGAGTAGGTTGTCTTCCTGCATCATCCGCAGGACACGCTTGCGGTTTACCGCCATGCCACGATGGCGAAGTTGCGCTGTGATGCGCCGATACCCATAGCGGCGATGATGTTCGACCGCCACTTCCTGGATGGCTGCCCGGACCACCGTCTCTTCGACGCCAGGGCGCCGCCTTTGAAGCCAACGATAAAATCCAGCCCGGCTCACCTGTGCCAAGATGCACATACGTTCCACACTCAGCTTGCCTTGGAGAGACGGCATCACTTCCGTGATGTGGTCGTAGATGCCGCCTCGCCAGTGCTTCCGCTGTTGCGGCGACGAGCCTCGACTCTCTCCAAGGCACCTTTGAAAAAATCGGCTTCTAGCGCTCTCTCGGCCAGCGCTACTTTCAGCTGAACCACTTCTTTCTTCAAAGCCGCGATCGCCGGCGAATCCACCACCGGTCCGGGCCGCTTTGACGCTGGCGGCCTACCTTCCTTCTTGTCCTTCCATAAGTAGAGAATCCCCCGCGACACATGCAACTCGCGGGCTAGGGCCTCAACGTTGTTGCAGCCCCTTAGTCGCTCGACTGCCTGGTCCTTGAACTCCTGCGTGTATCGATGCCAGCTTCGCACTTGCAGTTCTCCTTTCGCTGCGAAAGTGTTCAATACTCGAGCGTCGCACTTTTGGGGTTCACTCCACATCTCCAGCATTCTGTCTAACACAGGTGCCCGCAACCGCACCCGGGCGGTGCTGAGGGGCATCGAACTGGGGTATCTGTAAGA
>JACMLA010000558.1 GCA_014379815.1 Bryobacteraceae bacterium
ACGCGCTGAGAGAATCGGGGGGCAGCTTCACGTTTGGAGCAGTTTCGCAGCCGGGACTGAGGTCCAGCTTTCGGTGCCCGGCAACCTCGCATTTCCTCCGCGTCCCGGATCCATTCCACTCCTGAGACTTGTGAGATTCTTTTCGAGAAAAGCCCCGGTAAATGGCGATAGAGTCGTGAAAGGGAGTCAGGAATGAGCAGCGATCCCATAAGACTTTTCAGCGTAGACGACCACCCTCTTTTACGCGAGGGCATCTCGGCCATCGTCAACAGCCAGCCTGACATGGTTCTGGTTGCGCAGGCCGCATGTGGCCGCGAAGCGATTCAAGGTTTCCGCGAGCACAACCCGGATGTCACGCTGATGGACCTGAGGCTTCCCGACATGAGCGGTATTGACGCAATGATCGCCATCCGTTCGGAGTTTAAAGAAGCACGGATCATTATGCTGACTACATTTGAGGGCGATGTAGAAATTCAGCGGGCCCTTGCAGCAGGAGCTCGCGCCTACATGCTCAAGAGCATGCCGCCAAAGGAGCTGGTGGATGTGATCCGCCAGGTTCATGCAGGCAAAAAGCGAGTGCCCCCCGAGGTTGCGGCCCACCTTGCGGAGCATATGAGCGATGAAGCCCTTACCCTGCGCGAAGTAGAGGTCCTGAGGCACGTTGCCGGAGGCAACAGGAATCGTGACATTGCGGAACGGCTCTTTATTTCGGAAGAGACAGTCAAAGTTCACATCAAGCACGTAATGGAGAAGCTTGGAGCCAGCGACCGTACGGAAGCTGTAGCCATTGGTGTGAGACGCGGAATCATACAGCTTTAGCCAAGGTCTCGCTCCAACCCTCCAGGCTGGCGAGTACCACCATCGTGTTACGAAAGTACAACAACTTTCAGGGATTCGCTCTTGCCGCCGAGCCGGTATCCTACTCAAGTGCACGTCCCCGAGTCTCAGCCTCAACAGGAGGCGTGAACTGCAACGGCTGTTTTCCTCATTCCCTGGTGGCTGGCCTGGCGTGGCTCTCCTGTTGCTAAGGATTGCAGTAGGAGCATTGTCGCTTGCTCAAGGTGCTCTGCAATTAGCCGATCGGGAACACCCTGGTGTTTGGTCGGGCCTCGCGGGATTCCTGGCGCTGGCAGGCGGTGCCTCTTTGTTGCTTGGGCTCTTGACACCAATTGGGGGCGGAGTGGTCGCTCTCGGAACTGGCGCTACAGCGTTGTCTCTCTTACCGCTGCCAACATCAACCTTGTTCGACTCCGGGCTGTTCACCGCATTCGTAGCTATAGTTGCGGTCTCGATTGTGATTCTGGGCCCAGGGGCTCTTTCCATCGATGCCGTTCTTTTTGGACGTCGCGAAATAGTAATACCACATTCGTCCCGTCCTTGAGGGCTGTCTTGCAATGGATTAGAGGTTCTCACTACTACTAAAGTGGAATGGTTCCCCTCCACTATTTTAGAAATGCAATCTTACCCGATCTCGTAATTGTGGCTGGCTTCTTCCTGCTGCAAAATGGACCCGTCTGTAGGGTTTGAAGAACAGGGAGTTAAGTTATGGAAATTTACGAGAACCTGGTAATCGGAAGTGGAGAGGCGGGCAAGTATCTCGCATGGACGCTGGCAAGAGAGGGCCAGCGCACTGCGGTTGTGGAGCGTGACAAGGTGGGAGGATCCTGTCCGAACATCGCGTGCCTTCCCAGCAAAAACGTCATTCACAGTGCAAAGGTAGCCGCTTTCCTCCGGCGCGGCGAAGAGTTCGGCTTACGCGCCTGCTCGCCAGGGATCGAAATGAAATCCGTTCTCCGGAGGAAACAGAGAATGGTCGATAGGCTGGCTGCACAGCATCTCAGCCGCTTCGACACAAGCGGCGCCGAGCTCATTATGGGTGAAGCCCAATTAATAGGCCCGAGAGTCGTACAAGTGCACTTGAAACAGGGTGGATTCCGAACCATTGCCGCAGATCGCGTCTTCCTCAATCTGGGAACCCGGGCAAGCATTCCAAATGTACCCGGTCTGTCTGCAGCCAGACCTATGACACACATCGAGGCACTTGACCTGAACTGCGTGCCAGACCACCTGATCGTGCTTGGCGGCGGATACGTAGGACTTGAACTGGCACAAGCTATGCGTCGATTTGGAGCGCGCGTGACAGTGGTCGAGAGGGGCGAAAGGCTGGTCTCCGATGAGGATACCGATGTCAGCGCTGCATTGCTTGAGTTATGTCGTGACGAAGGCATCGATGTAGTGCTCGAAGCAAACTTGCTCCGGGTGAACGGTCAGTCGGGCAGCAATGTGCAAGTAATCGTGGAGTGCCCGGATCGATGCCTGTTCCTTGATGGTAGTCACACGTTAGTAGCTGCCGGGCGCAGTCCCAACACTCATTCCATAGGTCTGGATAAGGCCGGGGTGGAACTCGACACTCGCGGGTACATTGCAGTCGATGACCGGCTTCGTACAACTGCCGAGCATGTTTGGGCCATGGGGGATTGCGCGGGGAGTCCGCAGTTTACTCACGCGGCTTTCGACGATTACCGCATCGTACACAACAACCTCAAAGGTGGAAATCGCACAACGATCAACCGGCTGGTGCCTCACTGCATGTTTACCGATCCGGAACTGGTCCGCATCGGACTGAACGAGTCGGATGCCAGGCGCCTGAATGTGAGCTACCGGCTGGCCACGCTGCCCTTCGACCAGGTTATGAGGACACGAACGCTGTCTGAACCACGGGGCTTCATGAAGATGTTGATCGACACGCAATCTGATCGGATACTCGGGTTTACCGCGTTTGGTGCTGAAGCAAGCGAACTCCTGGCAGCGGTGCAGACGGCCATGCTTGGGGGAATGCCTTACACTGCCATTCGTGATGCTATCTTCACGCATCCAACGATAGCCGAGGGTCTGGTATTTCTTTTGTCAGAGGTCAAGGAAGCAGGGTCCACATACAGTCGCCCAAGCCACTCCATAAATTCGGATGACTTGTATAAAGGGATTCTGAACCACGTCGAGCCAGCCTCCGCTAACACTATGTAGCGGAGTATTCATAAATCTAAACGTTAGGGAGGGTATCACTATGTCCATTGCAAGTGTTTCTGTTGCCAGACAGGAGTCCGTTCGTTTTAAAAGCGTGCGGGTTGCCGGTCTTGATATTGCCTATCGGGAAGTCGGCCCGCAGGGTGCACCCGCAATTCTGCTGCTGCACGGCTTTCCGACCTCATCGAACATGTTCCGCAACTTAATGCCTCGCCTTGCCGGGCGCTTTCGCCTTATAGCACCTGACTATCCCGGCTTCGGCCAGAGCAGCATGCCGGAACCTGCATCGTTTCCCTACACATTCGAGAACATTACCAACGTCGTAGAGGAGTTGGTGGAAAAGATCGGACTTCAGAAATTCTCCATGTACGTGATGGATTACGGCGCACCAGTCGGATATCGCCTCGCGCTACGGCATCCTCAGCGCGTTCAGGCCTTAATCATTCAGAACGGCAATGCTTACGACGAGGGATTGCTGGAGTTCTGGGATCCTATGAAGGCGTACTGGAAAGATCCAACGGCTGAGAACCGGGCCGCTCTGCATTTTCTGGTCGAACCCAAGGCAACGAAGTGGCAGTATGAAAACGGCGTCGCAGACACAACCCTGCTCGACCCGACAACCTGGCTCGTGGATCAGGTCGGGCTCGATCGTCCGGGAAACAGGGATGTCCAGATGGATCTTTTCTACGACTATCGGACCAACGTGCCGCTATACCCGGATTTCCAGGCCTACTTCCGGAGCTATCAACCGCCGGCCCTAATCGTTTGGGGCAAGAACGACGTGATCTTTCCGGCGGAAGGCGCAGCGCCCTACGCACGGGATCTCACTACGCTTGAAACCAACTTGATGGATACAGGCCATTTCGCATTAGAGACGCATCTGGAGGAGATCGCGACCCGCATCGAAGAGTTTCTTGGGAAGCACGGTCAGGCTCATTAGGTTACTCCAAAAGTGAAGCGGGCCCGATACTACGGCCCGCTTCATAGAAAGTGCCCGGTTGTGACTGGCTATGGAGTGCAGCAGCTAGGATGGCAAGACTCGCGCTTTAATCCAGCTTTGAATGTCTGCCATGACTAGTTCCTTGTCGATGTCATTCAGCAGGTCATGATAGTGGCCTTCATACAGTTTGAGAGTTTTGTCTCTCGAACCCGCGTGGTCGTAAAAGAACTGGCTGCCGCCCGGCATGGTTACCTTGTCCATCGTGCCGTGCAGGATAAGCACCGGCAATGTGATCAGAGGGAACTCTTTTTTGAGTCGCTCATCGGCGCGAACCATCTCGGCCACTGTCAACGTTGGCTGGACTTCGTTGGCCAGCAACGGATCCTCGTTCAAGGTTCTGACGACCTCAGGATCGCGGGAGAAGTGCTGGTTCTCCAGTTTCAACACGTGGACGTGCGGCACCAGGTGGCTCAGTCCCTTGACGACCGAAAGCTCGGCCTCTGGCCCGGGTAGCTGAAACGCGAAGCTTTCGCATATGAATCCGGCGAGTTCGGCCTGATGCTCGAGCGTGTAGACGCAGGAAATCACGCCGCCCGCGCTATGGCCCAACAGGAACACTGGCAGACCTGCTTCGCGCGATTTTGCGAGTGAGATCAGGCTCTCTACGTCGCTAATGTAGTCCGACACGTTCTCGATGAAGAAACGCTCTCCGCTGGATTGTCCGCGGCCGCGCAGATCCAGTGCGTAAACGGCCAATCCGGCGGAAGTCAGCTGCTCGGCAACCCATGTGTAGTACCCACTATGGGAGTTGAACCCGTGTACGATTGCAACGACACCGGTTGCCTTCGCGATGGGCCTCCAGGATCTGATGAAGATCTTGACTCCACCTGCGCTTTCCAGCCTTTCTTCTCGCGCAGCAACACACACTTCTTGCGTCATAGACCGCCTCCTTTTGTTCGTTTAGAGCAGACAACCACAGTGACGTTTCTATTGCCAGCTATAGCAAGCGGCAACTGACGTCACATGTTTCGAATGGGACTTCTTAAGTAAGGTGACCGCCCGCCTCTGCCCGGCTAGTTACGCTGTGAGGAACTCCAGCAGATCGCTATTCAACTGATCTTTGTGAGTGTCCGTCATGGCGTGAGGCGCGCCTGCATAGACCTTCAGCGTCGCGCCCTTCACGAGTTTGGAGGACATTAAAGCTGCTGAACCAATGGGAACAATCTGATCGTCATCGCCGTGCAGAATCAGGGTGGGCACGTCAAACTTCTTCAGATCGTCGGTGAAGTCTGTCTCAGAAAAGGCTTTGATGCAATCGAGAGCGTTCTTATGCCCGGCCTGCATTCCCTGGAGCCAGAACCAGTCGATCAAGCCCTGAGACACCTTAGCGCCTGGCCGATTGAAACCGAAGAACGGACCCGTAGCGAGATCCTTGTAGAACTGCGAACGGTCTGCAATGGACTTCGCGCGCAGGTCATCGAAAACCCCGATGGGCAATCCACCGGGATTCGCTTCTGTTTTTAGCATCAGAGGCGGAACCGCAGAGATCAGAGCCGCTTTCGCCACACGTCCGGTGCCATGGCGGCCGATATAGCGGGCTACTTCGCCTCCGCCTGTCGAGAAACCAATCACCGCGGCACCTTTCAAATCGAGCGTTTCGATAAGCGTCGCGAGGTCATCCGCATACGTATCCATCTCATTGCCGTGCCAGGGCTGGCTCGACCGGCCATGGCCACGCCGGTCATGGGCAATACACCGATACCCTTTGGAGGCGAGGAACAGCATCTGCCCTTCCCAACTGTCCGAACTAAGAGGCCATCCATGGCTGAACACCACCGGTTGACCTGTTCCCCAGTCTTTGTAGTAAATCTCCGTGTGATCTTTCAATGTGATGATGCTCATTTCGCTTGCCTCCGTTAAGCAGGATGAGCCATCCGAGCATAAAAACCATCACGATATCGGGCCATCTTTTGCTAACCCCACCGGAGGACCGCGACATCACACGTCTGTGGTACTTAGTAGCCGGGCTTGCCGATCAACAAACGCACCTTTGGCCTTCTGAGGGTTAAGACAGTCGACTTTAAGCGAATCGAAGGAGGGGTAGGCGCTCTCTAATCCAGTGAGGCCAGAATTTCTACACTTTAGCAGGAACTCTGTGGGTGCGTGCTGTACAATCTAAGTGCGTGCGCGTCCATTGTGTCAGTGCATAAGGGTAGAGCCTGGCAGAGGTAAATGAAAGACTACATTGAGCTGACCAAACCCCGGATCACCTGGCTCATCCTCATGAGCACGGGCGTCGGCTTTTTCTTTGGTGCGCAAGGAAATGCCTGGAGCTGGCTCGTTTTGCTGCACACCGTTGTCGGCACAGGTCTTATCGCTTCCGGTACCGCCGCCTTAAATCAGTGGATGGAGCGCGACGCGGACAGCTACATGAACCGGACCCGGCAGCGTCCGTTGCCATCGGGACGGCTGACCCCTGGCAGAGCTTGTGCATTCGCAGTGGGACTCTCGTTGCTGGGCTTCGCCGAGCTTTGGCTGGGTGCCAACCCCCTTACCGCGGCTCTGGGATTCTTTACGCTTGCCAGTTATCTGTTCGTCTACACGCCGCTGAAACGCATCACGCCACATTCCACCACGGTCGGGGCCATTCCTGGTGCCATGCCCCCGGTGATTGGTTTTGCCGCAGCCCGAGGAGAACTGACCGTGGAGGCCTTGGCGCTGTTCGCAATTCTCTTCCTGTGGCAGTTTCCGCACTTCTATTCCATTGCATGGCTGTATCGCGAAGATTATGGTCGCGCGGGTATCCGGATGCTTCCAGTGGTCGACCCAACGGGCGAGCGAACCGCGCGCCAGATTCTCTTGACCGGACTGTTGCTGATTCCTGTTAGCCTGCTGCCGAGTTTTCTTGGAATGACCGGCCTGCCTTACCTGATAGGCGCGTTTTTGCTGGGATGCATGTATTTCTGGTACGGAGTTCGGGTCAGCCATGAGCGCTCGCTTCTGCGTGCAAGGGGAGTCCTGATCGCGTCGATTGTGTACCTGCCGCTCTTGTACGTTCTTCTGCTGGCAGATCGCACCCGGTTGTAAACATGAGGTTCCCGTTGGTGGTCCTGGCCGCCACCGTCCTGGCTGCGACCGCCCTTTTGCAGACCGGTTGCGGCTTCGGTCCCGGCATGCTCGGTCCCGGCATGCCAAGCTACGGCATAGTTCCTGACTTTCGGCTGACCCGGGAGAATGGAACTCCCGTTACCCAGGCGGATCTGGCTGGGAAGGTCTGGCTCGCCAACTTCATCTTCACGACCTGTGCCGGACCCTGTCCCAGGATGACCGCGCAATTCCGGAAAGTCCAGCAGGATGCCGGGCCGGAGCGCGACCTGCGGTTTGTCAGCTTTACCATCGATCCCGGACGGGACACACCCGAGGTGCTGGCTGCCTACGCACGGCGCTTCAAGGCGGATCCGGAGCGCTGGATGTTTTTAACCGGGCCTGCTTCGGAGCTGAATAAGCTGAGTTCCGGACCGTTTCACGCCGGGGCGATCGACGGTTCGCTCTCGCATTCCACACGCTTTGGCCTGGTCGATCGAAAAGGCCGCATACGGGGCTACTACGACAGCTCCGATGCGGAAATGATGCGACAGATGTTACTCGACATCAAAACACTCGTGAGCAGTTCGGTTTGATGACAGTACGGGACCTCCCCACTCTGAATGCGGTTCTAAATGCGACCTCGGCCATTTTGCTGACGTGGGGTTATTACCTGATTCGCACGAAGCAGCGCGCTACACATCGCAAAGTGATGATCGCGGCTTTCAGCGTTTCTGTCCTGTTCCTCATCAGCTACCTTGCCTACCACTTTCAGGTTGGGACGGTGCGATTCACGAAGACTGGCGTGATTCGGCAGGTCTATCTGACCATCCTCCTGACACATACAATCCTTGCCGCAACAGTACCGTTTCTCGCAATCCTGACGCTTCGCCGTGCTCTTGCCGGCAACTTCGAAGGCCACAAGGCTCTGGCCCGGTGGACGCTCCCCATCTGGCTCTACGTCAGCGTCACCGGCGTTGTTGTTTACTGGATGCTGTACCGCCTCTAGGCGGCGGCACTCACGTTTTCGAAAGCGGCTCGTCTGTACTCACGTTAGCGGGGAATGGGTTAAATTTTTGAACGGACCAGGGCAGGCCGTCGCCACACTGGGCGCAAAGGCGCACCTCGAATTGGATGAATCGGCGTTGATCCGGGCAGCACAGACAGGCGACCAGTATGCTTTCGAAAAACTGGTACAGGCCTACGACCAAGGTGTTTTTCGCCTGGCGCTCAATCTGCTCCGGTCAGCCGAAGATGCCAGTGATGTGTATCA
>JACMLA010000559.1 GCA_014379815.1 Bryobacteraceae bacterium
ATACCGGGACGGGCTATTTAATGCGACGAGACACGACAAGATGTTGCGTCAGCAGAAGAGGCCAAAGCGTGCGCTGTTCCACAATCTCGCCACGCTCCCCAATGGCAGCGATTACTTCCGCGGGCAGCAGCGGACGTTCATCGGGAAATTTCCAGAGTCCGGCAGACTCGAGAAGCCCGCGAATGCTCCGGTAGAGAAACGTTGGTGTCGGAAACGTGATCACTACGAGCCCGCCTGGACGCACGGCATTAAAATGCGCCTCAACCGCGCGTCTGGTCAGGTTAACGTCAAAGTGTTCGACCAGCCCCACGCTGAAAGCACAGTCTGCGGGATTCGAAGGAATAAAGTCGAAAATGCTGTCGTTGTGCAGACTGACAATGTGGCCGTACCCGGGATGGCTGATCAGGAGTTCGAGACCAAATTGATTTGTGTCGACGACGCTGTAAAGTCGAGGCTTAACAGAACGCAGAATCGAATCGAGAAAACAGCTGTTAGCCCCCCCAAATTCGATGATGGATTCACACTTGTCGCAGTAGCGCGCCAAAACCCTCAGCAACACACCGCGCGTGTACGATCTCGTCAGATGAGCGGTCCAGGGCACGCTCTGGTAGTACACGGTCCAGTCAGTTGGTCCCGGTGACGGGTCGTTTGCTGAAGACATGATCTCTCTGAATCAGAAAATTAAAGAAGAAGAGAAGACATTCGAGGGCAATCTTGGATGAGATCACGGGAAACCCGAGCTGCTCATGGGCAAAGCGAATGATCAGGTATCCTGCCAGTACGTTCATGAATACAAGAGCGATGTATTTTGGCAGGACAGTCGCATGGCTCTGCCTTGAATGAAACACCAGTGTTCTTGCCCCGGAGTAATTGAAGAGCATCGAACAGACCCGGGCAATGATCTGAGACTGTGCCAGTTGGCCTGTAAACGAAAAGCTGACCGCGAACAGAACATTATCCAGTACAGCGGTTAATAGCGACAGCAACGAAAACCGAAACATCAGAAAGTAAATCCGCATGGAATCGAACAGCGGGTGAAAGTGAGAGGACTTATTCTCATCGAGATAAATCGTCCGGATTGGCTCTTCGATTACCTTTCGAGCCTGATACTTGCAGGCAAGCAGCATGTCCAGTTCGAACTCATAACCAGAACTGGTGAGCCGCAGCAGATGCGGAACGAACCCACTGGGAATTCCTCGCAGACCGGTTTGTGTATCGCGCAGATTCTGCCCCAGCAGAATCCAAAGTAGTACGCGGGTAACATCGTTGCCAACGCGGCTTCTCAGCGGGACACCGTTCCCGAAGCTACGGACGCCAAGCACAAGGGCTTCCGGATTCTCCTTGAGACGTTTAGCGACCTCCATGATGTCATCGGGGTGATGCTGTCCATCGGCGTCAGCGGTCACGACGCCTGGCGCATCGGGCGCAATGACCAGAGCATGATTCATCCCGGTTCTCAGAGCCGCACCCTTGCCGAGATTGACGAAGTGCCGGACAACGTGAACGCCCGGAATTTTCCGGATGGCTTCGAAGTGCCGCTCGCAACCTGGCCCACTCCCGTCGTTAACGACGATGATATTGTGGAAGGCCGCGCGTTTCAGAGCCTCCACAAGGTCCACAAGATGCCCGGAGGGTTGGTAGGCAGGAATTAGTATGGGTATGTTGATCGTGGACGTGAGGGAGTCCTGCACTCGATAGCTGTGCGGCTGAGCTGTCTACAGTTTTTGGAGTTTAGCATACCAGTTAGTGCGGCCGCCGCCCCGAAGAATGAAGTCCGCTAGTACGATGCGGCATGTAAAATTGAAGAATCCACGCCTTTAATTGGATTTGGGAAGCACAGCCTGGTTGTATCGCGCGAACCCCGCGTTCCCCGGGCCGCCTGTCCCTGATTATTGAATTCAACCATGAACATCCTTATCTGCCACGAACGCTTCTTATTCCGCTTTGGAGCCGACCGCGCTTTGATGATGATAGGTCGCGGACTCACCGAAAGGGGCCATAAGACCGCATTCCTGTCGAACCGGTGCGATCGGGCTATTCTCGATACTTTTGCGTATCGTGTCGTCGATGTCCCTCCTACCACTGGTGAATATCTGGATATTGAGGCCTACACGGCCGATTGGCTCCGTTCGAACTGGGGGCGGATCTTTATGTCCTTCGAACCCGATCTGGTGCTGCTGGGTGGCTGGCCATTCTTTTCAGCGATTCCCCTGTTTCGTGAGCGTGGCATACCAACGATCTTTATGGATTGCGGCGTAGTGCCTCTGGATGGCTACACCGAAGGACACCAGAGGGTGCTCGAAAAAGTCATCAGCGTTCGGCGCCAGCATTTAAAACACTGCTCTCTCATTGTCGGAATCAGTGACTTTGTTCTCCACACGCAAAGCATACCCGATTCCGAGGGACGCGTTCCTGCCCGCCGGATCTGGCTCGCCGCAGATCACATGGACACGGGTCTTTGGACGGCAGGAAAGCTGGATACTAACACCGTCCAGGTTCACACCCAGGCGCTGATAGAACGCCTCCGGGGGGTTGGCAAATCACTGATCCTCTGTTTGGGACGCTGGGAGCCATACTGCTACAAAAATTCGGAGGCTACGTATGACATCATCCGCAGTCTCCGTGCGCAGAATATTGACTGCGGAGTTCTGACATTGGCAGAACCTCAGGACATCAATGCACCGGAAGATGTACGGAACTCGATCCATGCCATCGGCTTCCCTGATGATCAGGAACTACGCGGTCTTATGATGGCCGTCGATATTGGCCTTTCAACTTCCAGATGGGAAGGATTTAATCTCCCCCTTGCGGAAATACAACATGCCGGCCGCGCCGCAGTGGCGCTGCGCGTAGGCGCTCATCCTGAGATTATCGCCGACCCATGGTTTCTTGCAGGGGATATTCAGGAGCTTGCCGCGAAATGCGGTGAGTATCTCCGGGGACGCGGACCCTCTTCTCATGAAGTGGATGCAAGACTGGAAGTCTTCAAAAAGCAGTTCACGTGGGAGAGTACGATTCGGGAATACGCAGAGGTCGTGGACGATCTGGCTTCGGCCGCACAGACCCGCCGGACGTCTGAAAGTCAATCAGGAAGTCCGGGCCATATCATCATTGATGTCACGAACTCCACTCGTGATCCTGCAAACTCTGGTGTGATACGGGTGACCAGGCGAATCGGAAAAACTCTTCAATCATTAGCCGATCCCGTCTTTGTGGTTTGGGATTCGGAGAACACCAGGTATGTACTGCCAACCAGGGAGGAATTCGACCAACTCGGCCAGTTTAACGGACCTGAATTAGTTTCTGCCAATCGTCTTTCTTCCGGACCAGACCAGAGAATTACTTTGGACCAGTTTCTGTTGTCCCGAAACGGGCACTGGCTGCTGCTCCCGGAGACGATGATCGAGTCCCGCTTCAGGGAGATTCGTCCTTACGCCAGAGCCAGAAACTTCGCGATTGCAGCAATATTCTATGACGCGATTGCCATTCTGCGCCCTGATTTGTGCAACGAAGAGGTACGCAGCAACCACGCCGCCTATATGAGAGGCCTGGCGGAGTGCGATCTGATAATTCCGATATCAACGTTTTCCGGATCTTGTCTGCTTGATCTCTGGTCGCAGTGGAATGTGACGACTTCCGCCAAAGTTCACAATCTGCAGCTGCCTGGAGAGTTTGCAGGTGCTCAAAGGAATCGGAACCTCGACGTAAGAACAGATGGCACTATCCGAATTCTTTGCGTGTCCACATTGGAGCCTCGTAAGAATCATCGTAAGTTTCTGGCTGCCGTCCTCAAGATGCAACATCAGCATCCGGCTATTGACTGGCAGTTGACACTTGTCGGAAACCGATATGCCGGCGCCTTTGATCTGGCGGATTATGTAGAGGACGTGTGTCGGGCTAATCCCCGAATTCAGTGGCTCGGAATTGTCGATGATGCAAAGCTGCTGGAACTATACCGCGAAGCTACATTTACGGTGTATCCATCTACGATCGAAGGCTTTGGGATGCCGATCCTCGAGAGTGTCTGGCATGCACGACCGTGTGTCTGTCATAACGATGGCGTGATGGCAGAGCTGGCTTCAGGGGGTGGTTGCCTTACCGTTGACATGGATAACCAGGAGGCTATTGTATCTGCGCTGTATGAAATGTCAACATCATCGGACCGCGTTGTTCAGCTCGCTCAGGCAGCTGTTGCGAGACCTCTTAAGACCTGGCATGCTTATGCCCGGGACGTGACTGCATTGCTCGCTTCCGCAGAGCCTTCGGCCGCCTCTGTCCCCGCGTCGTCCGGGTTTCCGACGTGGGATGCCTCGCTATATCGCGACTGCCTCACCGCGAAATGGCAGATGAACGATTCTGAGCGCCTCGCCATGACGGGACTGCTGGCGCGTCACCGGCCCGCATGCTGCATCGAAGTCGGCACCTATCATGGCGGAAGTCTGTCGTTATTGACACAGTTCGCCGATATGGTGTTCTCCATCGACATCGATCCCACGATTCCCGGCAGACTTGCGCATCTGCCAGGAGTCAGCTTTCTAACGGGAGATTCAGCAGACCTTTTGCCTGCACTGCTTGAAGAATTACAAAGCCGGCATATTCCGGTTGATCTATTCCTCATTGACGGCGATCATTCAGGAGAAGGCATTCGGCGGGATCTCTCGATCGTGCTCGGATATGTACCAGCCCGTCCGATGTTCGTCCTGATGCACGATAGTTTTAATCCCGGTTGCAGGCAGGGTATGCTGAACGCCCCATGGCAAGGTTCGCCGTATTGCCACTGGGTCGATCTTGACTTTGTGCCAGGACGCCTGATCGAGCATGGTGGCGGAGGCACCGGGGAAATGTGGGGCGGCCTTGGCCTGGCATACTTTCTCCCTGTACCGCGCAACGGAGACCTCGCGATTGGTCAGTCCGCCGGAGGCATGTTTGAAGTCCTCCGATCAGCTGCTTACCAGGTCTGAATTGCACAAATAAACGGAATAAAACTGTCCAACATCGTGAGCCATTTTGTGTATTTGTCCTGTTGCAGCACTGTCTGGATGAACTAAGTCTTAAGGCGATGATGTTTAAGTTAAGACGCCCTCGCGGGCTGTTCGTATAATTGTGCGTTGATAATGCCTAAATGGTTTGCGGCGGTGGTGGGAAGATCACCGGCCTCCTCCAAACTTGAAATCCCCGGCCAGTTCCTGGTAGTCTTCCTGATCGGCATTACGTTGCCTGTGTTCTATCCTGTCAACACCCTTTCGGCTGGTCTGTCAGGATTTTGGTTGTTCGACAACGTTGGCTCTGCGGTCATACCGGACGTCTCCGGCAATGGGAACGACCTCTCATTGACCTCCACAGCCCGAGTTGTGTCCGGCGGCCGATTTGGTAAATGTCTTTTGTTGTCTAATTCCAGCACCGTTAACGATAACGCTGCCGTCGACAGCAGTAATCGTGTCAAAGTCAACTTTGAAACAGGGGACTTCAGTGTGCAGGTGTGGGCTAAGTTCGACGATTTTAGCCGGCCACAGACACTAATTGAGAAATTTGATGGTGCGTCCGGCCCCGGTTGGTCCGTAACTGTGTTGAATGAACACAGGCTGCAATTCTATGGGGGAGCGGCCTGGAAGGGAAAGCGAATTTTAAGCCCGGAACGTGGAACCAGGTGGTCGTAACGCGCAGCCACGGCGTACTGTCTCTTTATGTCAACGCCAGGCTTGCAGGCAGGACTTCCATAGGCACTCTCTCCGCTGCGGTTCGTCCAATTCTGATCGGCGCGCGCAATATCAGTGACGGCCGGAACCTTAGCATGGGAGGTTCCATCGATGAGGTGGGTCTTTGGAACCGTGCGTTGAGCAACACTGAGATTAGCCAGTTGAATACTGCGGGTTTTCAAACTTCCAGCCTGAACACGGCATGGCTCATGGCGGCCGGGTTAGTCCTTTTCTTATTTATCTGTGGCCCTCCCCGGCGATCATATCTTTTCCACTCAGGTGAGTTTCGATGAACGTACGTGGTTTATTTAAAACCCGACTGACGCGAACCCTTTTGTACTGGCTTCCTTCTCTCGCCCTCGGACTGGTGGCCGCCTGGGCCCTCAACGTTGTGTTGCTTAAGCCCATGGAAGCCGCCGCGCCTCTCAGGATCGCCCTCGGTCTCGTGTGTGCCGCAATTATTGCCTACACCGCGTCCCTGCTGTTCTCCGTTCTCAAGCCCTCCAGTGTTCCATCCCTTGCAATTGCTCTGATGGCCGCCTGGTCCTTTCACGTCTACCTGGTGAAACCGCAGGGAGGAAACGCTGCCGCTGGTCTGCTTATCGGGATCGTCTGCACAGTAGTTTTCTATTTCCTGATTGACCGAATCTCCGGCTGGGTCCGACCCTGTTCGAAATCCTGTTCGGAGTGGGAGAAACGAGCCAGCATCGGGAGTTCGCTGGCGTTGGCGGGACTGGTGTTGATGATCGTGCCGATGCCATGGCCCGCCCTTTCGCCCCAGGATCGAACTAACTTGTATTTGGTCGATACAGCACTGCTTGCGGCGTTGCTCTGGGCATTTATCACATATCTTTCCGGATTATTCAAACGTGCATCTATCAAGCTCTCTCCCAAATCAGCGTGGATCGGCTCCAGTGGCCGCATCAAGATGCTCGTCGATTGCCTCGCCATAGCCTGTGTGATCTCGATATGCCTTTTTCCGGACTGGGTGAAGGGCTTTGCTTCAATGGAACGAGAGGGCGAGATCGTGGTGCTCCTGAACAGATCCTCGCCGCGAGAGGTGCGTATCCACTGGGACGAACCACGGCAATCCCCAAACTCGTTCTCGCTGATTAAACTGCCCGAACCACCTCCAGCGTTTGTTCCCCGATCAGCCAAGGATGCGTGGCAGGTTCGCATTACGGCACTCGCCGAAATGGATCCCTCCGCGCGGGCCGCACAAGTATGGCTGTACGATATTTCCACTCCGCAGCAACGGACTGATTGGTCGAAGGTAATTTTTAAGGACGGCTCACCTTGGGTGTTGAGAAAGGATGGGCCTTACTCGACAAATCGCCCGGTGGCTTTTGTAACTGGCGAAAAGCCTCAATCTCTGATGGCGACGCTTACAGGCAATCCTCTAAGACTCAGGTTTCTACGGCACCCCTGGAGTGGAAAAGTCTCCGTAACGATAAATGGCAAAACAGAAATCCTGAATCTTTACTCACCTGAGCTGGATTTCTACGAATCCAGTACCCCACTGCAAGCAGCGAAAGCGCCGGCGCGTGAGACACAGGAATTCACCGCGCGTTTCAAAGTGCCTTTAGGTGAGGGAGGCTGGTCGCGCCTGCTGATTTCGCAAGAGCCGAAGGCCCCTTTACAGATTGTGAGCCTGAAATTGGAGGACGCTCCTCTAAAGAGACTAAACGCGAATGAGTATGCGGTGCCGACCGGCTTCTGGTCCCCGCATATGCTGGCATTCGGCTGCAGCTTGTTTCTGTTTGTCCTGGTTGCCACATTGGCGCTCGGGGCCGTGCATATTCTGTCAGAACAGAGCACGGACAGGGGTTTGTTTATCTTTTATCTTGTCTGTGTCGCTTTCACTGCCAGTCTTGTTTTAACTTCGCTCTTCTTCCCAGGTAACGTAAACAACGATTCTATGGATCAATGGCAGCAGGCCCGCGCCCACTACTACAACGATTGGCATCCGGTTCTGATGGCTCTGTTGATCCATTTCACACAACAGTTCTCTTCAACGCCCGCTCTATTCACGTTGCTGCAGGGGACCATCCTCTGGGTGGCGATTCTCACTTGTCTGGCGCAGGTTCTAAAGAGCCCAAAGATCTGGCTCGGGGGAACTGCCCTGCTCCTTTGTAATCCGGCCCTCTGGCCATGGACGGTAACTCTTACCAAAGATATCTGGGCTGCGTCGATGGCCCTGGCGGGAGCGTCGGCCTTCCTGATGTTCCTCAAGCAACGCAAAGAAGCATGGCTTTGGTTTGGCGTGTCGCTGCTTTCAGTCGCGGCATGCTTTCGGCACAACAGCATTACGCTGGTGCTGGTTCCGTGGGCCATCATTCTTCTTGTCCCGTCGCTTCGGGATTCGGGTTTTCGCGCCGCGGGAAGGCTGGTTTGCGCCCTGATACTGATAGCGGCTCCAGGGGCCTTACTCTCGAAACTTCCCAATGTGTTTCCGGCTCAGGATCCTACCGCCGGGATGATGCTCAACAGCTATGTCGGCGTGATGTCCGGCCTGGCCCCTGGGTCACCGGAGTTCCAGACTGAGGCGCAGACATTCGACGCGCAGTTTGGGCAGGGCATGTTAAAGCGTTACGTAACAAATTACGATTGCGCCGTCGGCATGCAGCGCATTTTCTATAGCGACGGCGTACATAATCCCCCGCTGCCTCTTACAACCCTCGAGAAAAATAACACCTTCATTTACGACTCAGCGCTTCGTGCCGCCCTTAGCCACCCGTTTCTCTATTGGAAAGATAAATCCTGTAATGTTCTTCATATGTTGCAGTATCCGCCGCACCATGTCGAAGAATTTTATACCCGGTCCGAGTATGCAGGATACGGGACACACAATTCGGAGCTCGAAAGCCATACTTTGCTTCCCGGTTTGTGGAGTCGAGTTGGCACGGTATTGGAATCGACGCGTTTCGGCTTACTTTTTGGACACTATGCTTTCCTTGCGCTCGCGTTGGGATTGATCCTGCCGATAGCCCTCCTCGCCGGTCGCGG
>JACMLA010000560.1 GCA_014379815.1 Bryobacteraceae bacterium
AGACCCTGCAGGAATCGCACCTCGATTGTGAACGGAACCCGCGCGGCAACGGCGGCCGCCGCTTCCAGTCCTTCCGGTACCGGAGATGCTTTATGTCCCTTTTGAGCCCGATAAGTCTCTTCAACTCGCAGCATGCTCATCTCCTTTGCAGCGAATAATCAATCTAATTCGCTGCCAGTTTCAGCGCAAGTCCGGGGTAAATCGGGACATCAAAATCCTAATTACTTTTGGCCTCTCATAGACTACTGTCACTAGCCCTATCGGACCCAACCGCCGGATGCCCACGTTGACATGGAGGCCGGGAAGGAGTTACCGTTTAGCAATAATTATTCAGGGTCACCCGCACCGCAAGAAGTTGTTAGTCGAAACCTTCTTTCTGCTACGGATCGCCTGTCGCGTCCCCCGTCGGACGCATTGCCCAACGCTGAGCTGATAGATTCCCGGTTATCTGGACAGTCTTACTTATGCTCCGAAGACGTGTGTTGCGCTATGCTGCGGCAACCTCAGCCGCTCTACATCTTGACGGATTTGCCCTATGGGCGCAGACCGCTGACTTCCCAGGACCGCACCCGCCCACGTTGCGTGCCCTGGCCGGCGTACTATTACCTGCCTCGCAAGGTTCTGAGTTTCTGGACCGTCAGACAGAACTCTTCGTGCGCTGGGTGAAAGGCTACCGGGCCAATGCGGAGATGGAGCACGGGTACGGATTCACACGAATCCAGAACACTCCGGCGCACCCGGCTCCGCGTTATGGACAGCAATTGAACCAGCTGGACAGCGTAGCGCAAAAGCAGCACGGCAGCCCGTTCGCCCAGATGCCTGCAATTGAGCAGCGCACACTCGTAGAAGCGACTCTTGCGGAGGCGAAGATCACGGCATTGCCACCGTACCCGGGCGGTTCCCATGTAGTCGCAGACTTTCTGGCGTTCTATTTCCGCAGCAGCGAGGCAAACGATCTCTGCTTTCAGGCGCAGATTGGACGCCAGGCCTGCAACGGCTTCGCGGGAGTAGAGCAGCCTCCTTCTAGATTGAAGCGAAGGAGCGCCTGAAATGCCAACCGTCCACGAGACTGACATCTGCATCATAGGCGGCGGGATTTCCGCAGCGCTGTTCGCACAAAAGATGGCAGAATTGCGTCCCGGTATCCGGATGATTGTTGTGGAAGCAGGCAGAACGATCTTCGACGCGGAGAACCGCATGGAGTACCGTCGCCGCAAGGCCGAGTACAACGAAAATCCGTGGCGCGGCGACTACATTCCCGATCAGTCGGCAAAGGGTATCATCTCGCGCACGATGGCGGTCGGCGGATCTGGCCTGCACTGGGGTGGAGCCTGCAATCGCTTCTCCCAGGAAGATCTGCGTCTGCACTCAAACTACGGACTGGCAGTAGACTGGCCCCTCGAGTGGTCGGAACTGGAGCGCTACTACTGCGAGGCCGAGCGGCGTATGGGTGTGTCAGGCGAAGCGGGACCGTTTCCCGAAGACGCCCGAAGTGAGCCATACCCGATGCAGCCAATGCCACTGACCTACAACCTCCGCGTACTCAAGGAGCATTCGGAGAAGAGCGGGATCCCGTTCCACGGAACTCCGATGGCGAAGAACACCAAACCCTACGACGGCCGTAGCGAGTGCATTCGGTGCAAGACCTGCGCAATTTGCCCCACCGGCGCGCGCTACTCTCCGGACTTCACATTCAAAAAGCTCTTGAGTGCCAAGCAGCTCACTCTGCACGATCAGACTCTTGTCCGACGCTTGGTGATGGATGACAAGTCGGCACGCATTGTGTCAGCGCAGGCGGTAGATCGTCGCGATCCGTCGAAGCAGGTGGAATATCGGGCCCGGCACTTTGTGCTCGCATCCGGGTATACGTGGAGCCCCCATCTGCTGCTGCTCTCAGCCAATGACAAGTTTCCCCGGGGACTTGCCAACAGGTCCGATTGCGTGGGCCGGTACATGACTGGGCACGGATGGGTGACGGCACAGATGGAGGTTCCCCATGCCATCTACCCGGGCATGAACGAAACCTATGCTCTGATCTCGCGAAAATTCTTCCGCTGCGATCCAGCCACACCGTTTGTCCGGCATGATCTGAGGATTTGGGAAAGTGGTGCCGGCAGAGACCCGCAGTTGAAAGACCAGAAAGGCAATCTGCTGCTCGGTAATGACCTCCTAACCGACTGGCGGTCCCGCGCAACCAGCACGGGGACGGCCCGCCTCCGTGGGTATTTCGATACGCATCCCGATCGTGACAGCCGGCTGACGCTGGATCCATCGAATCGCAACGCGTTTGGGGATTCCATGCCAAAAATTGAGCATCGTATGGATCCCGCTGCCCAGGCCCGTATGCCCGGCACCCGGCAACACATCGTGAACGTGTTTGAAAGTGTGGCAAAAGCAAATAGCGGGAAGCTGCTTCGCGTTACCGATGGTCCGTATCAGGATCACCCCGCAGGTGGTTGTCGCATGGGTACCGATCCCGCCGACAGCGTTACCGACAGTTATGGCCGGACACACGATCACGAGAATCTGCTGGTGGTGGGCGCACCGACACTGCCGACGGGCGGCTGCACCAACGGCACACTGACCTTTGTGGCACTCACTCTCCGGTCGGCGGACAAGCTGTCCGAAGAGTACCGGAGTGCAGCTTCGGCGAGGAAAGCCTGATGGCTTTGACGTCACGCATCTTTTTGTTGCTGGTGGCTCTGGGTGTTGTATTGACCGGCCAGCCGCGCCCGATCACCCTCCACACCGGGACCATGCTGGACGGTAAAGGCGGACAGCGCAAGAACGTGACGGTGGTGGTCCGCGACGGAAAAATCGCGAGCATCGAGGGCGGCTTTCAGGGCACCCCGGATTATGATCTGCGCGAGGCCACTCTGATGCCGGGCTGGATCGATACGCACTCCCACATCGGCTGGCACTTCAACAAAGAAGGGCGCGCGGAAACCAGCAACGAAAGCCCTGCGGAGTTCATGACCGCCGGTGCTGCCAACGTTTACGAAACTTTGCAGGCTGGCTTCACGACAGTGCAGAGTCTTGGTGCCGATACAGATATTCCTCTTCGCGATGCAATCAACAGAGGCGTAATCCCGGGGCCTCGTTTGCTGACCTCAGGTTCCCCGTTCAATGAACGAAGCGGAACGCCGGACGCAATCCGGAAAGGCGTGCGGGAGCATGTGGCGGCGGGCGTCGATCTGGTAAAGCTTTTCTCAACGAAGAGCATCCGGGATGGCGGCGGCCAGACCATGACCGATGAGCAAATTCAGGCTGGCTGCGGGGAAGCCAAACTGCTTGGCTAGCGGTCTGCGGTGCTCGCGCATGCCTCAGGCGGTGCTAAGGCCGCGGTGCTGGCCGGATGCACC
>JACMLA010000561.1 GCA_014379815.1 Bryobacteraceae bacterium
GTAGGCTTCATCCGGAGTCTCCCCACAACCCTCGTCAACGCTTTTCGCGCAACGCTGGAAGAGGTAACCGAAGCCTCTCTTTTGCTGCATGTGGTGGACCTGTCCGCTCCCCAGGCGCCGTCTTACGTCGAACACGTGGCGGCAGTCCTCCGCGAGATTGGTGCCGAGGGCACGCCTCAAATCCTCGTGTTGAATAAAGTAGACATGCTTCCGCCAGCTGAGGCCGAAGTCGCAAAGGCGCGCCTTCTGGGAGCCGCCAGTGTTCAGGACGCGGTCGAAGTTTCCGGCCGCACCGGAGCTGGCATTCCAGAACTTATGGACCGCATCGACTCGATGCTCCCGCTGGATCCCCTAACCCGCGCCACCATGCATATCCCGCACACCGAAGGTGCCGCCATGCACCTCGTTCACGAGTATGCGCGCGTTCTCGAGAGAAACGACCAGGGCGACTTTGTCGAGATTGTCGCCGAGATACCCGAGTCCATTCTGAAGCAACTTGTCCGTTTTCGTGCTGATGCTTCATGAACCTTCCGAACTTCCTGACGCTTGTCCGGATCTTCTTCGTTCCACTACTGGTGGCTGCTCTCGTACAGCGTAACTACACCATCGATGCCTTCGGGTTCCACATCACCAACGACTACATCGCGCTAATCATCTTCCTGGCAGCGGCAACAACGGATCTCTTAGACGGATACTTGGCACGTCGCCTCGGACAAATCACAACGGTAGGCACCTTGCTGGATCCCATAGCAGACAAACTACTGGTGTCCGCCGCCCTGATCTCGCTGGTTCAGGTGCAAGCCCTGCCAGCCTGGATGACCATCTTCGTCATCGGCCGCGAATTCGCAGTATCCGGACTGCGAAGCATCGCCGCTGCGGAAGGTTATGTAATTAAAGCAAGCGACCTGGGAAAGCTAAAGCTAGTAACCCAGGTGCTGGCAATCAGCTTGCTAATGATCAGCATCCGGAACGAGGAGCTACGCACACCAGCCATGATCACCATGTGGCTGGTAGTCATCTTCAGCGTGGCCTCCGCAGTCTCCTATTTCCTAAAATTCTGGCAACAGGTAGACGACGCAGTCAAGCGCCGAAGCCCAAGTCAAAAAAATTCGGTGTAGAGCAGAGCAGCAGGCAGCAGCACTGGGTTGAGCAGATGAGGTGGGGCAGGCGTCAGCGGACGCCTGGATCGCAAGCATCGCAGAGAATGGCGATTTCGGACGACGTTATGTGCTCGATCCGATAATGCTCCCCCGAGCCCTCACACGCTCACCACGGACGGCGCTCGACGTTGGTTGCGGCGAAGGCCGATTCTGCCGGATGCTCAAGCGACATGGCGTGAATGCTACGGGGCTCGACCCAACGACCGCTCTAATTGCCGTCGCGCTCGCCCGAGACCCGAGCAGGTCATACCTTCAAGTCGGGGCCGAGCATCTGCCGTTTGCTAGTAGCACCTTCGACCTGGTTGTCAGTTACCTGTCTCTGATAGACATTCCCCGATATCCGCGCAGCCATTCCGGAGATGGTACGAGTCCTGAAGCCAGGAGGTGCACTGCTAATTTCCAATCTCAACAGCTTCAACACCGCATGTGCCGACACCGGCTGATGCCAGGACAGTGCGGGTCGGCGGCTGCATTACCCGGTTGACAACTATCTTCAGGAACGCTCGACCTGGATCGAATATCGCGGTATTCACATCGTGAATCACCATCGGCCAACTATCGCCGCGCGCCCCGGTTTCTCGTAATGGAATGGGCAAAACCGGCTTAGCTTACGCAATAGCCTGTAATCTAAACTGGGTTGCAGCCGGAAGGAATGCAATGGGAAACTCTTTCGAAGCACCCGACAGCAACACAGCGCGAATTCCCTGGAGCATCGCGCCGTATTTCATCGTGGACGATGTGGTCGCTACGGCGAGTTTCTACCGGGACAAGCTAGGCTTCCGCTACGAGCGTTTCTGGGGCGACCCACCCGCCTTCTGCATGGTGACCCGCCGCGGAATCATAATCATGCTCAGTCAATTTCGCAGAGAACACGCCATGCGTCCCAATCGCCTCGCCGATCCAGACGGAGAAGCATGGGACGCTTACATTTGGGTAGATGACGTCGACTCACTCTATACGGACTTCGCAGAGAGGGGCGTGAAGATCCCTCGTGGTCTATGCGATCAGACCTACGGAAACCGGGACTTCGAGGTCGAGGATTGCAACGGATACAGATTGTGTTTTGGACACAGTATTTCGGGTTAGAAGTGTCAACCGTCAACGCAAGCCGACAGATTTGCCAGACTGCCGTTCACTCGCGGATCGCTTTCCGCATCACAACCCGTGTCATCCTGGCTTATTCGCCTATACCCGATTACGCATCCTCGCCAGTCCGAGAAGTCCGAAGGCTGCCCCGCACACCCCCCAGGTCCCAGGCTCAGGCGTCTCGGTGACCAGAAGTTGATAGTCGTTGCCGACGATGTCCGAATATGGACTATTCAGATCCTGACCATCTCCAACACCGACTGCATAATGCATCCGTGCGTTACCGTTTGACCCGGACAGCGGTACGGTGATGCGGAAGTAATCGTCACCGTACTCGGCTGGTAACGAGAAGAAGCCGTTGTTGGTCACATCCAAAATCAAAGCTGTTCCAGGCTCATCGTCGAAGTAAAAGGCAATCACATAGTCGACGCCGTGCGGGAAGTTCATGTTCGGGAAATCGAGCTCAGAACTTTTTCCCGTCGCGGGGTTCCGATCAACATCGACCTCGATCGCACCCCACAGATTGGCATCCAGTGTTGCCGGTACAGGACCTGCGAAACGGATATCGAATGTAGTCGAGGTGCCGTTCGTAACAGCAGACACAGAAGAGATATCAAACTGGATCCCACTTCCATAGGTGTCACCGATCGGGTCAATAACGGCGGCACTGCATAGTAGTGGCATCGCCACCGAAATAGCAAGACAAGTCAGAGTTCGCATTAGGTGTTTCCTCCAACTAAAGAAGCGCAACTCGGCAGATCCTTTGCCTCATGACTCCGGTGACGTAACGGTTATGCTCTGCGCACTGGAGCTGCAACGCGGATGAAACATTTGCCAAATACGTTCACCCTTCACGCTTACTCCCTTGAAAGACGCAGCTCGTGATCATTCGGTGCTGCTACCAGAGAGGAGAAGGTTTAGATGAAACGAATGGCTTCATTCGCTTACGGCATCGCGTGCTACGGCGTGTTTTTCATAACGCTGTTGTATGCGATTGGATTTCTTGGGAATTTCGGCGTGCCGAAATCAATCGATTCGGGTCCGGAAGGCTCGATACAAACGGCACTGGCGGTGGATGCCGCTCTGCTAGCTATCTTTGCGCTACAACGTAGCATCATGGCTCGGCCCTGGTTTAAACGAGTGTGGAAAAACGTGGTCCCCGAGCCTCTTGAGCGCAGCACCTACGTATTGTTTTCCAGTCTGGCGCTGCTGTTTCTATTTTGGCAATGGCGTCCCATTGGTGGCGTGGTCTGGAAAATCGACGGTGGAATCGCCGAGACTCTTGTTGTCGGCTGCTTTGCAGCCGGTCTCCTTATCGTTCTCCTCAGCACTTTCCTCATAAATCACTTCGATCTATTTGGATTGCGCCAGGTTTACCTGTACCTGACGGGCCGTGAGTACACCAATCTTGCGTTCCGCACACCCTTTCTCTATCGCTATGTGCGTCATCCCTTGTATGTCGGATGGCTACTCACATTCTGGTCAGCACCCCTGATGACGATTGCTCACTTGTTCTTCGCCGCCATGACCACTGTCTATATCCTGGTCGCGATCCAGTTCGAAGAAGCTGATCTGGTCACCGTCCATGGAGACAGTTACCGGCAGTATCAGAAGCAAGTACCGATGATCATCCCGGCCGCGGCGATCAAGAGCGACATCGGATCAGGAAGCCCTATCGTTACCCACCATTATTCGGAAAACAGCTAAAAGTTGCCCCGACGAAACTCGCGTTGACGGGGCAGTAATGGGTCATTTCATTGACGAATCCGCGATTCCTCACCTCAAAAGCTTGACACTGTGTGCTGTAATTGCACGGTGGGGCGCCCACGGACCAGATCCGTGCCGGCGCCCTGTTCTTTCTGGAGGTCCTCAATATGGCAACGCAAAAGCAAGCCGACCCAACGCATGCTCACTTGGGTTCGTTCGGTCAGATGAAACACGCCAAAGTTATAACCAAAACCACAGTAAGAAGAGATGGTGGGGCAGACGTCCACGTCTGCGGCGGGTCTCAGACCCGCGTGCGATCAGACTGAGTTTTCGCAGCAGCGTTCACCCCGCCGTTTGCATCTATCGAGGAAAAGACCGATACATCCCGAGGAGAACAATCTGTGAACCTGGAACAAATCAAAACCGAGACAGATCCCTATGAGCCTTTTCTTCTCTCTCAGGGCGTTCGACTAGTGTTCTGACCTTGTGTTCCCGTCCGACACGCTCAGCAATTTCGTTCAGTATTGCTGTCTGAGGTCCGCCATGACCGTTGATAATCAGAATGTTTCGGAAGCCGTTGTCCGCAAGTCCATTCAGAATGTCGGTCAGGAAAGCCCGGTAAGCGGACTCGCTGATTCGCAAAGAACCTGGGTAGGCATCGAGACTGCCGGTGATGCCGTAGTTCAACACGGGCGCAATGATTGCATTGATCTTAGGAGCCATGTCTCGCGCGATAGCCGCAGGCGCTGTGTTGTCAGCTCCATTATTGGCGACCCCATGCGCTTCGAGTGTTCCGGTTGGCAGAAGCACGGTGTCGATCCGGGATGGGACCAATTCCCGGAACTCCATCCAGTTCATGTCGTTCATTTCCCGCGTGGTTTGGGCGTTTATGCAAAGGGGAATCCAGCACATTAAAACAAAACGAAGCCAATCTGGCATGTGTGGATTGTAACGGGAACGGAATGGCGGCTGTTGAGCCCTTTTTTGGCTGACATTAGACTGGAGAGAGAAGCGCCGCCTATGAATTCTATCCCTTTAAATCCCGAGCTCCAGAACGAGCTTGAGCATTTTGCGCGTGAGCACGGCCAGACGCCTGCGGCTGCGCTTCAAGATGCCGTTGCCGCTTATCTGGAATGGCAGCGGCGCGACGTCGAGGAAGCTGTGGAAGGTATCCGCGAAGGTTTTGCGGGTGTAAAAGCTGGGCGCACCCGGCCGGCTTCCGAGTGGTTCAGCGACATGCTGCGTAAACATGAACTTCCGGATTGAGATTTCACCACGCGCCGAACGTGACGGCGAAGAGATCTCGGAATGGCTTTTGATGCATCATGCCGGGGAGACTGGATTGCAATGGCTCGCCGGTATGAGTAGGGAAATCGCGTCCCTCGAAACCTTTCCCAAACGTTGCGCACTCGCACCCGAATCTCGCTACTTTGTATTCGAAGTGCGCCAGCTGTTGTATGGACGCAAACCCCACTCGTATCGGATTCTTTTTACAATCGAAGCCGATGTGGTTTACATCCTCCACATTCGCCGACCGGGCCAGCAGCTGATACCGCCATAAGCAGTCAGCACATTCGTTAATGTGTGAACGAAAGGAGCGAGCTGGTTATGCCTCAACCAGCTCCGGTGTAGCCCGTTCCGAACCGGAGGCTGCCGCCGCGGGGATTTCATCCCACTTGACCCATTTCAGATCACGCACGAAGATTGCGTACACCACAGGCACCAGAATCAGCGTCACCATCGTGGA
>JACMLA010000562.1 GCA_014379815.1 Bryobacteraceae bacterium
ACCGAACGCCAGATGCTTCGCTGCATTGACGGCGAGTGCTCCATTAAGCCTGTCACCGACAGCGATGGAGCCCTCGTGTTTTCGGGATCCGGGTGGCACAAAGGTGTAGTCGGTATTGTGGCGAGCCGGATTGTCGACAGGTATCACCGGCCTGTTTTCGTGCTCTCCGAAGACGAGCAAACCGGTCTCACGTCAGGCTCGGGACGAAGTGTGAAGTCATTTCACTTGCTTGAGGCTCTGGAGTCCATGGCGTCTTTGTTCGAGAAGTTCGGCGGCCACAGGCAGGCCGCGGGTGTCACTCTGAAGACGGCGGCGTTACCCGAGTTTCGATCCCGTTTGCGGGAGTATGCGGCGCGCCACCTCGAACCAGACGACTTCCGGGCCACTCTGGACATAGACGCCGAGCTGGAACTGCGCGAGTTGAATGAGAGCTCTGTCAGGGATGTCGAGCGCCTTGCACCCTTTGGATTCGGTAACCCAGCGCCCTTGTTCGCAATTACCGGGGCAGAGGTCGAAGGTGCGAGCCTTCGGGGAGAGAGCATGGTCAGCGTAGGCCTGAAACAGAACGGAGGCCGCACGCTGATCTTCACAGCGTGGGACTGGGCATCCCGTTTGCCCGAACTCACGCGGGGAGCTCGTGTGAATGCCGCAATCGCGCTCGAAGACCGGGGCGGAAATGGCGAGTGGAAGGCTGTTTTGAAAGACGTTCAGCCAGCGACCGCAGCTGCAATCACCTGAAGCTCCATCCATGAATCACCCTGATCCTGCTCGGGATTGGTATGATTGAGCGAAATCGGGATGGCTTCTGCGCTTCTTCCTCACACGTCGGAAATCACCTCCGGCTCGATACTGAGCCAGATTGGGAACACGCCGCTTGTTCATCTGCCAGGACTAAGTGCAAAGACTCCCGGAGTACACATCTATGCGAAGGACGAGTCGCGCAATCCCGGAGGTTCGGTAAAGGACCGGCCAGCGTGGAACATGATCGTCGAAGGGGAGCGTGCGGGTCTCCTCACTTCGGGCAAGACGATCCTCGACGCAAGTAGTGGCAACACGGGCATAGCGTATGCAATGATCGGCGCTGCGCGAGGCTACAGCGTAACCATCTGCTTACCCAGGAATGCCTCGCACGAGCGCAAGCGCATACTCAAAGCTTACGGTGCAGAAGTAGTTTTGACGCCTGCGGATGAGGGCTCCGACGGAGCGATTCGGGAAGTGCGGAAAATCTTTGCGGCGGATCCCGACCGCTACTTCTACGCCGATCAGTACAACAATCCGGCGAACTGGCAAGCGCATTACAACACCACCGCGGTGGAGATTCTGGAGCAGACCGCAGGTAAGCTAACGCACTTCGTAGCCATGCTGGGAACGAGCGGAACCTGCGTTGGGATCACGCGCCGGCTCCGCAAAGAGGCCCCTCACGTCCGCTGCATCTCGGGCCAGCCAAGCACTGGGTTCCATGGCATCGAGGGGACGAAGCACATGCCCACTGCGATCGTACCGGGTATCTGGGATGCGTCGTTACCCGACGAAAATCTCTGGATTGAAACCGAGGATGCACATGCCATGACGCGGCGTGTCGCGCGTGACGAGGGTTTACTGGTGGGCGTTTCCGCAGGTGCGAATCTGTACGCTGCCCATTTGATTGCGCGGCGTTTGCACGAAGCGGGCGAGACCGGACTTGTGGTGACGATTCTTTGTGACGGCGCTGACAAATACTTGAGTGAGCAATTTTGGGATGATCAGGATTAATCAGCAAGCATGGGACGTAATGGTTGCCCATGCACAAAGCACGTACCCAGGTGAATGTTGCGGTGCAATGCTGGGTCGCACAAACGGTGGCAATAAAGATGTCACGCGCGCCGTTGTGCTGGAGAATGCTTTTGCCGGCTCTCAGGGGGCGCGGTATGAGATCCGGCCTGAAGACTTGATCTCGGCAGATAAAGCAGCCCGCTCCCAGGGCCTCGACTTGATAGGTATCTTCCACTCGCATCCCGACTGCGACGCGTACTTTTCTAAAACCGATCTGGAGAACTCGTGTCCCTGGTACTCGTTTGTTGTGCTTTCGGTAAAGGCGGGGAAGTTCGATCACGCGAATAGTTTTCTTCCTGATCCTGACCAGACACGAGCAGATTCTGAACCGCTTGAGATCCCCGAATCTTGAAGCGAGCCTGACTTCATCACTAATACAGACCAGATATGGCTACGATTTTAATTCCCACTCCCCTGCGGCAATACACCGCCAATCAGGACACGGTCCACGTGACTGGTACTACCGTAGGCCAGTTGCTCAGTGCTCTTACAACCGAGCACCCGGATCTGCGAAAGCACTTGTTTAACGACGAGGGCAGGTTACGCAGTTTTGTGAATGTATACATCAATGACGAAGATATCCGTTATCTGAGCAAAGACGCGACGCCCGTGACTGACGCAGACACTCTTACGATCGTCCCAAGTATCGCCGGGGGGTGTGTCGATGGCCGTAGCTGAAGTGACCGCGCCAGAAGAAGTGGCTCTTAGCCAGGAAGAGATTCTCCGCTACTCCAGACATTTGATCATGCCAGAAGTCGGGATGGAGGGCCAGCTCGCCCTCAAGAAGGCAAGCGTTCTATTGATCGGTACCGGGGGACTAGGGGCGCCTCTTGGGATGTATCTGGCTGCTGCCGGTATTGGCAGAATCGGTCTGGTCGACTTCGATACGGTTGACTTTTCCAACCTGCAGCGACAGATCATTCACGGCACCAAAGATGTCGGTCGCAAGAAGCTGGACTCAGCTGCGGACACGATGCACGACATCAACCCTTACGTGCGCATCGATAAATACGATGTGGCGTTGTCCAGCGAGAACGCGCTCGAAATTTTGAAGGACTACGACATCATCATCGATGGAACGGACAACTTTCCGACGCGCTACCTCGTAAACGACGCCTGTGTATTGTTAGGCAAGCCTAACGTTTATGGTTCCATCTTTCGTTTCGAGGGTCAGGCCACAGTTTTCGCTTATCCGGGTGGACCTTGCTACCGCTGTCTCTACCCTGAGCCGCCACCTCCCGGGCTTGTTCCGAGCTGTGCGGAAGGCGGAGTCCTGGGAATCCTACCTGGGCTGATCGGTGTGGTGCAGGCTACTGAGGCCGTAAAGCTGATCCTGAATAGGGGGGAACCGCTGGTCGGACGCCTCGTTCTCTACGATGCGCTCGCCATGCGTTTCCGGGAGTTGAAGCTACGCAAGAATGCGGAGTGTCCCGTCTGCGGAGATCATCCAACGATTACAAAGTTGATCGATTACTACGAATTCTGCGGAGTTCCTAAAGAGGAAAAAGCTCCGGTTTCCCTCGACGGCGATCTCATGCCTGCCGAGGTAAAATCCAGGATCGATCGCAAAGACAGCTTTGTTCTCATCGACGTTCGGGAGCCGCATGAGCATCAGATCGCCAACATCGGGTACGCGACGCTGATCCCTCTTGGTGAACTTCCCAGGCGGCTCAGTGAGCTGGATCCGGAAGGTGAATACGTGATGCACTGCAAGAGTGGGATGCGAAGCGCGAAGGCCGTCGATTTGATGAAACAGAGCGGATTCAGAAAGGTCCGAAACATGAAGGGCGGAATCCTCGCATGGAGCGATACAGTCGATAGTTCCGTTCCGAAGTACTAGAAATAGAAAAGCGAGACGATTCCTGGAACGGATACGTCTCGCTTATTCCTTTCGGCCCATAGCCGTACTAAATCGTGGAACGGCGACCCATGAAGAAGCTGACGAGAAAGATCACGAGGAACACGAAGAACAGAACCTTCGCGATACTCGCGGCTGCTCCGGCGATTCCCCAGAAGCCGACGAATGCGGCGATCAAAGCGATCACCAGAAATAACCAGGCGTATTGCAACATTTCTTTGTCCCCCTAAGTCCTTATCTCTAGACAGTGGTGCGGCGGCCCATCAGGAAGCTAACGAGCCAGATCACCAGAAAAACGAAGAACAGCACTTTCGCAATACCGGCTGCAGTACCGGCGATACCGCCGAATCCAAGAACGGCCGCTACCAGTGCGATTACCAGAAACACCCAGGCATAATGAAGCATGTTTTTAGAACCTCCGCAGCTTACTAAAGCAGTTCTCATACCAAACTGGAAATCATAGAAAAATCAATAGGATTGACAAACTTCCACCTGTCGGCGACTTCGTATACATGTAATTACTGCCAAAGGAACCGAAGTTTTGCATGGTATCCTGCGTGTCACGGGAAGCTTTGCACGCAACACGATCCTTTTTCTCGTACTGCTGGCAGCCCTCTTCGCAGCTCCCCGCCCTTTTCGCGTCTACATCAGCCTGGAACCCCACGACAACGTAGAACTACCCCCGGACTTCATGGAGAAAACGGAGTGGGTCTTCGCGCGTCTGATGTATCCTCCACATCCGCAGGCGAAGTTTACGAGGCGCCGGTTCTTTGGCACTCCTGATCTGGACTGGCGCCAGGGAGGCACCAGCTGGACTCAGGACTACCCAAGAGCAGACCGCCATTTCTCGCAAATCCTCAGAAGGCTTACACGCCTCCACGTCCGTTCGGTGGAACAGCCAGTCAACCTTGATGATGACGAGGACGTCTTTGAATATCCGTTCCTAACCGCAGGGGAAATGGGGGACTGGCTGCTGACGGACGCCCAATGCGTAAAGCTTCGCGATTACCTTTTGCGGGGTGGCTTTCTATTTCTTGACGACTTCTGGGGCACTGAGGAATGGGATCGTTTTATGCAGACCATGAGTCGTGTCTTGCCCGACCGGCCAATTCTCGAAATTCCGGATCACGATGCAATCTTTCACACACTCTACGACCTCAACGAGCGTTGGCAAATACCTGGCATGTGGGCCATCCGCAGAGGCAGTACCTATCGCAGCGACGGAGCGGTTCCCCACTGGCGCGGAATCTACGACGACAAGGGCCGCATCATGGTGGCAATCGCCTTCAATCACGACGTAGGAGATGCCTGGGAGTGGGCCGACGAACCTGGCTATCCCGAGAAGTACTCCGCACTCGGCATCCGAATGGGCGTGAACTACGTCCTGTACGCACTCACTCACTAGCGCGTTAGGGTTCCCGCCGCAAGGTACACTAAGAACCTTCAGACCTCCCACCTCATATGCCTCGCTGGATGGAAGCAATAATACTTGGTCTGATCGAAGGCCTGACCGAGTTCATTCCCGTGTCTTCAACCGGGCACCTCCTGATTGCCGAGCGCTGGCTCGGCCACAGGCCCGACTGGTTCACCGTTTTTATCCAGGTAGGTGCTGCGCTTGCGTTGTTGCCACTGTTTTGGAACAAGCTGATCGGGCTATTGAAAAACTTGTCAGATCCGTCCGCGCGCGACTACCTCGCAAAGTTGACGTCCGCTTTCCTCCTCACAGCTGCAGGCGGGGTGGCGCTTGACAAGATGAACTTCGAGCTGCCCGAAACCGTAGGACCAGTCGCGTGGGCTACCCTCATCGGGGGCTTCGTGATTCTTGGGATTGAGCGCTGGAAGAAGGGCGATCCCGGCAATAGCCATTTGTCGTGGAATATCCCAATTGCTTGCGGTGTGGCGCAATTGCTAGCAGCCGTGTTCCCAGGAACCTCACGGTCCGGGGCAACCATCATGATCGCGATTGCGCTGGGGTTGGCGCGGTCCGAAGCAGCCGAGTTTTCCTTCATCCTTGGGATGATTACTCTGACCGCGGCTGGTGGCTACAAGTTCCTGGATGCCTGGAAGGACGGCGAAGTGGTGGGAGCTAACCTAACCGATATTGGGTTAGGATTCGCTACCGCCGCTGTGTCGTCGTTTCTAGTGGTTCGCTGGCTATTGCAATTCGTCAGAGAGCATTCATTCAATGGTTTTGCTATCTACCGAATCCTGCTGGGTATCGCGCTGCTGTTGTGGGGCGCGGAAGCAAAATGATTACTGGGCTAGCTGGCGAGTGCGTGATCGCGTGACCAGGCGGAAGACCGATGGCCGCTGTAGACCGGTGCGTTCTGAAAGCTCCAACGAGGGAACTCAGCGGAAGCACCGTCCATGCAGACTACGGGGCACGGCAATTTGTCGAGGTGGGAAGCGAGCCGGGTCATCCATGTTCCCCGAAGTGCTTGTCCCGGGCCTACGAATGCCAGGTCGGCCTCACAACGCTTCAGGAGCCGGGGCAACTCGGTGGACATGGACCCGACCGCAACATCGATCTCAGGGCAGGGTCGTCCGGCGAATGCCGAACGGATTTTATCCATGGCGACTTCAGGCATTAAAGGGATCCGGGCATCCATAGCTCGTAGCAGAGTCCCTTCGTCGACCGGGGGAATGACATTCAGAATGTGTACCCGGGCTCCGATTCGGGCGGCAAATGCAACGGCAAGAGGCAAATGGGAGTTAGTGCTCGACTCGAAGTCAATCAGACAGGCAATGGTGCGGATGCTGGCCCGGAAGTTACGCTTGTGCAGGCTCGAACCCGCCGTCCATACAGGAACGTTGCAATGCTTCAGGAGACGTGCCCGGAACGATGGTTTCAGAAGGCTGCGAAGGACTAACCTCTCCGACGCCGGCGCCACAATCAGGTCGTAGCTGTCTTCTCTACACAGGTCTGAAATGCTCTGTACAGCGTCACTGGATTCCACGAGAATACGCCGGCAACTGTCGTAACCGTCGGCCTCAGCGAAGAAAGAATCCAGTTCCCGATAAGTATTTCGTGTGGCTCCACCCGGCTCACAAACATGGGCAATCGTGAGGCTCACGTGGGACATATCGGCCAGCTGAGAGACCGCGCGTGTTGCGCGGAAACAGGCATCGGAGAAGCTGGTCGGAAAAAGAATTCGCAAATCTGGTGAGGTATTCATTTGGGGAGCCTCCTTTAGTAAGAAAATCCGGAAACGGGGTGAACTTCTTTCAGCTGGGTATCGCCCTGCAACTGGCGAAGGTTGATCTCGATAGCACGGGACAAGGTGGTCATTGGCGTGTCGTGCACAGAGTTTTCAAAAGGTGTCTCGATGTCTCGTCCGATGCGATCGAGCGTAATGAAGATAAAGCTCAGGGATGTCGAAGCGACGGGAGTGAGCAGGCCCAAACCTTCCACAAGTCCGAATGGCAGCAAAATGCAGAAAAAAGTGACAAGGATCTTGGGAAAGTAGTCGTACTGTTTGGGCAAAGGAGTGTTTTTGATACGCTCGCAAGCGCCCTGAACATCGGTTAAATCAGACAGCGTTTTGTCCAGAGTGGTCCAGCGAAATGTGTCCAGCCAGCCTTGCTGGAACGCGGACTCCAGAAGCTTGCCCATATGAAAGAGCAAAGCAAGAGGAACATTATTGTGGGTGCGCAGGAAGTCCACCGTCTCAACGTCCAGACGGTTGCGCAGCTCGGGAAAAGGGTTCTGCTGTCGCAAATGACAGCGCAGCGCATGGACGTAACAAATCATGAGCACGATGAGTTTGTCCTGCATTGCCGCCAGTTCCTTGTTGGGATGATCCGCACGAATCAGGGTCAGTGCCTGTCGGGCAAACGTGCGGGATGAATTCACGAGTGAGCCCCACAGGGTGCGTGCTTCCCACCAGCGGTCGTAGGCCGAATTCGTACGGAACGCCAGAAAGATGCTGAGCGCCGCTCCCACCATGCCCAGAGGGAGTGAAGGGACGCCTAGAAATTTCATCTCCCCGAAAACGTAAAGCAGAGCAACAGTGGAATCGAGAATTAACAGCAGGCCCAGCGTGAGCGAAATCAGCGGCCAGACCCGAACCCAGGGAAGATGGTCTCGAACAATCATAGTTAGCCCGAGAGTAACGCTGGAAACGGACTCGGACAAGCTATCGTTCGGGTCTCACATGGCTATTGAATGAGGTGCTCACCGGTCGCCAGACGAACATACAAACGATAGGACTATACCTATCTTTTGGCCAGACACGAACTCAAAGCACTGAACTGGCAAACCATACAGCCAGACCGGACATCATACATCTATGCCGACCCGACTCTCTGTGCTGGGATTCCGAATCCCTGAAAAAGCGATTGAGCGCGGTCGCGTTTTGCCGGTCGCTGTGGCGGTGTTGAGTGGATTGACTCTCCTTGAATGGCACTTCAAGTTTGACTTCTCGCTAGGCATCTTTTACACCGTTCCGGTTATGGTGGCAGCAACGGCGTTGAATCGCTGGCAGATCGTCCTGCTTGCCGTTCTCAGTGCGTGTGCGCGCGGTCTGTTTACCCCAGCCGCGTCCGAACTGGAGTTTTTCCTCAAATTTCTGATGGCCAGTATTGCCTACGCCGCCTCAGGTTTACTGGTGGTAGAGATGAGCAACAACCGCCGTCGTGTGATTGAGCACTACGCCAGATTAAAACTGGAGCAGGACCTGCGCCGACGCGCGGAGGAGCAGCTGCGGGTTCTGGCGGAGAGCAGTCCGGCCGCCATTTTGACGATCAACGCAGAGTCGGAGGTGCAAGCTGCCAATCGGGCTGCCCACGAGATGCTGGGTTACGAGCCCGGCTCGTTACAGGGAGAACGACTGGACCCGTATCTTCCTATTTTTGGTGCGGCGTTAAAGCTATCGGATAAAGACCGCACGGTCCGTACGTCGGTTACAGGCTGGGCCAAAAGACGGGATGAGCAGGTGTTCCCTATTCAGACGTGGTTTTCCATTTATGGTCAGGGAGAAGGCAGGTGTCTGGCGGCAATCGTGGTTGACACGTCGGAGGAGGTCCGTGACCGCGATCGGGAAAACTTCCAGCACCTTCTGGACTACAACCGGCTCTTAGCAGGCGCAGTGTCCCATGAGATCCGCAACCTTTGTTCGGCAATCTCGGTTGTCTGCTCAAACCTGGCCGCGCGAACCGATTTACGGACCAATGCAGACTTTGATGCCCTTACGAGACTCGTCGAAGGTCTTTCGAAACTGGCATCTCTCAAGCTCCCGCATAAGTCCGACCACGAAGCGCCACGAGCGGATCTGCAGGCGGTGCTGGATCACCTGCGCCTTGTCATTGAACCAGACTGGGAAGAGATTGGTGGCGAGGTAGTCTGGAACGTGAGTAACCAGCTTCCGGCTCTGGCGTGCGACAGCCATGGACTTCTGCAGATCTTTCTGAACCTGTGTCAGAACAGTTTGCGGGCTGTCGAGCTGATGCCCGTGCGCCGCCTAACAATATCGGTGGTACCAGAGGCAGACGACGTGGTGGTTTCGTTTGTCGATAGCGGACCTGGAGTAAGCAACCTCGACATGTTGTTTCACCCGTTTCGCCCTGACGCCGATGGCTCTGGCCTGGGACTGTACATCTCACGCGAACTTGCCCGTAGTTTTGGAGGGGAATTGCAATACGTGCCTGCGCGTGACGGAGCTGAGTTCCGGGTAATGATTCCTGTTGTGTCTGTGGGTTCGAGCAGAGTGGCCCGTGTCGCCAGTTAGTGATGCACGTCCGATTCGTCTGTACCTGGTAGATGACCACGCTTTGTTTCGCGAAGGACTGGTTCGCCTGCTTGGGGCAGATACAGAATTGCAGCTGGTAGGCGCTGAGGCCGAACCCGATCTGGCGTTTGCGGCGATTACAACCCAGGGCGTTGATGTTTTGCTGCTGGACTACGATCTTGGTTCGCACTCCTCAGCCGACTTTGTGGTTCGTTTGCGCCGCGACGGGTTTACCGGGAAGATATTGCTGGTCACCGCGGGTTTGCCGGATCGCGAAGCACTGCAGATGATTCGCGCCGGAGTGGCTGGGATCTTTCATAAGCAGCATGCAACGGAAGACCTGAAACGTAGTATCCGGCAGGTCTTCGAGGGAAATGTTTTAATCGAGGAGCACTACCTTCGCAAGCTGGTGCAGGTGGCATCGGAAGACGAGTCGAACGGGATCCGGTTAACCGACAGGGACAAGCAGATACTTCGCCTCCTGATAGAAGGTCTGGCGAACAAGGAGATCGCCGGCAGCCTGAAAGTCTCCGAGAGCGCGGTGAAAGCAGCGTTGCAAATGCTGTTTCAAAAAACGGGAGTTCGGACGCGCAGCCAACTCGTACGTGTAGCACTGGAGAGGTTTCGCGACGAACTTTGAGAAGATCTCATTCTGGTTCGATTGTCATATGTTCGTAAACCTATGACCCCGCATATGGATAAAATGGTTGACAGGCCACAACATATAGGGGTAACCTCGCGGAGTACACAACAGAACGAGTTGTGGCTGCGAAACTGGGGAGAACATGGGCCTTCTGAGTGTGGACCTGAGCGTAAGAGACGAGTTAAAGAGACCTCTGCCGATTGAGAAACGCACCGGGATTGCCTTCCCGAGACATTTCACCGCGAGACTGGAGCCGGGCAAAACGCCCTGGGATGACATCGCCTGGGAGCTACGGACGGCAACCATTGGTAACGATAAAGGCTCGGTCATCTTTGAACAGCGCGATGTGGAGGTGCCGGCCGACTGGTCGCAAACCGCGACCAATATCGTTGCGAGCAAGTACTTTCACGGGAAGCTTGGCGCACCGGAACGGGAGAGAAGTGCTGGCGATCTGGTACATCGTGTAGTCGACACGATCGCCGGGTGGGGTCAGAAAGGGGGGTACTTCCGCTCACCTGAAGACGCCGAAAACTTCCGCTTTGAGCTCGCCCACCTGATGCTGAAGCAGAAGGCCGCATTCAATTCGCCGGTGTGGTTCAACGTAGGCGTCAAGGACGTCCGCGGCTATGGGTGGTACTGGGATGAGACTTCGGACAGCATTCACAAGCTAACGGCTGGGACAACAAAACCGCAATGCTCGGCGTGCTTTATTGTGTCCGTGAAGGATTCGCTGGAGTCGATTCTCGATCTGGCGAAGACCGAAGGAATGCTGTTCAAGTGGGGTTCGGGTACGGGGTCGAATCTATCGGCCCTGCGTGAGGAAGATGCCATTCTCTCCGGCGGCGGGCGAGCTTCGGGTCCATTGAGCTTTATGAAGGGATTCGATGCGTTTGCGGGTGTCATCAAGTCGGGCGGTAAAACCCGGCGGGCGGCAAAGATGGTCATCCTCGACATGGACCATGTCGACATCACGAAGTTCATCTGGTGCAAGGCTAAGGAAGAGAAGAAAGCGCACACACTGATCGAGGCCGGCTATGATGCGTCGATCGACGGCGAGGCGTACAGCTCGATTTTCTTTCAAAATGCGAACAATTCGGTACGAGTTAGCGATGAATTCATGCAGGCGGTGGCGGAAGGTCAGGACTGGTGGACCAAATCCCGGGTAAATGGAGACAAGGTAAACCGGTATCAGGCGAAAGATCTGCTGAAGCAGGTTGCTGAAGCGACCTGGCAATGCGGCGATCCTGGAATGCAGTTCGACACCACAATCAACCGCTGGCACACGTGCAAGAGCACATCCCGGATCAATGCATCGAATCCATGCTCAGAGTACATGTTTGTCGACGATTCAGCCTGCAACCTGGCTTCGCTGAACCTGATGAAGTTTGTCGGGCCCGACGGGCAGTTCGATGTCGAGGCCTTTCGCCATGCGGTAGATACGCTGACCATTGCGCAGGAAATTCTGGTCGACAATGCGAGCTACCCAACTGAGCCGATCGCTCAGAATTCCCATGATTACCGGCCTCTGGGTTTGGGATATGCAAACCTGGGCGCGCTGCTGATGTCTATGGGTGTGCCATACGACAGTGAACAGGGCCGTGACTTATCGGGTGCGATCACGGCTGTTATGTGTGGACAGGCGTATTTGACGAGTGCGCGGGTCGCGGAAGCAACGGGTCCGTTTGCCGGATATGTGCAGAACGAGCACTCGTTCCTTGAAGTGATTCGGATGCATTGCGATGCGGTGCGGAACCTCGATAGCCGACGTGTGCCGCCCGCATTGTTTGAGGCTGCGGTGCAGTGCTGGGACGATGCTTACAGCAAGGGCAGGATCAGTGGATTCCGGAATGCGCAAATGACAGTGCTTGCGCCAACAGGCACCATCGGCTTCATGATGGACTGCGACACGACCGGTGTAGAACCCGATCTGGCGCTGGTGAAATACAAGAAGCTGGTTGGCGGCGGTGTGATCAAGATTGTGAATCAAACGGTTCCGCAAGCTCTGATCAAACTGGGCTACACCCCGGAGCAGGTCGACGCGATTGTCAGCCATATAGATGCGACGGGGACGATTGAAGGCGCTCCGCTGCTGAAACCGGAGCATCTGCCTGTTTTCGATTGCTCCTTCCGTCCACAAAATGGAGAGCGTTCGATCCACTATATGGGTCACGTAAAGATGATGGCGGCGGTGCAGCCGTTTATCTCAGGAGCGATTTCCAAGACGATCAACATGCCGGAAGAGAGCACTGTTGAGGACGTGATGGATGCGTACACGGAGTCCTGGCGCCTTGGCCTGAAGGCAGTCGCAATCTACCGTGATAATTCCAAGAAGGCACAGCCACTGAGTTCGGGGACGGGCAAGGCGGAGAAAAAGACGTCGTCATCGTCATTGACTGGGTCCGTGGCGGCCGCTCCTGTGGCGCAAACGGTGGAGAAAATCGTGTACCGTCCGATGCGGCGGAAGCTGCCGGATGAGCGGAGCTCGATCACGCACAAGTTCTCGATTGGTGGACACGAAGGCTACATCACTGTCGGTTTGTTTGGCGACGGTACCCCTGGTGAGATTTTCATTACGATGGCGAAGGAAGGCTCGACGATTTCGGGTCTGATGGACAGCTTCGCGACTACGGTCAGTTACGCATTGCAGTACGGTGTGCCGCTGAAGTTCTTTGTCGACAAGTTCAGCCATGTCCGGTTTGAGCCTAGCGGCTGGACCGGGAATCCACAGGTGCCGTACGCCAAGTCGATCATGGACTACATTTTCCGATGGCTTGGCGGGAAGTTCCTTGGGCCGGAGTATGCAGTAGGCGAGGTCGGCGATTCGGCAGTGCTAAAGCCCACTGAGCCAAGTCCACAGCAGGCTTTGCCGTTTGAACCTAATGTGGCGGATGCGCCCTTGTGTGCCGAGTGCGGGTCGTTCATGACGCGGAATGGATCCTGCTACAAGTGTGGTAACTGTGGAGGTACAAGTGGCTGCTCATGACAACTGCACCTCCGGACTTCGCCGAATTCATTGCTGAAAACTACGAGTCAGCAGTGGACCTTTATTGGGATTACGCCCGCGAGGGACTGGTCACGGCGCGTTTTGGAGTGAAGGATGGTACTGCTGTCACCGTAACCTTTGAGAGTTTCGCAGAGGCCGGGTGGCGGACGGGATTTATTGTCGAGAAGGGTGATGTGGCCCAGGTTGTTTTTTCGGCATTTGCCATCTTTAACGGCGTTATGCAGGCCTTGGCTGAGTTTCTGGCCGTGCGGCAGCCGCAGATCGTTGTGCTGGTCAGCAAGGATGATCAGTTAAC
>JACMLA010000563.1 GCA_014379815.1 Bryobacteraceae bacterium
ACCTTTTCCATGGTTGCCGGATCGTTACGGTGATGGGTGAGGGGATGGTGTCCGTCAGGGATTCCAATCTCGCGATAGGAGCGGGAAGTGCCTTCGCGGGTCACAAGGAATGTCGTGACGCGGGTCAGATCGGCCTGGAATGCGACCGTCATCATGTCGGTCATCAGCTTGAAATGCTCGGCGAAATCGGCGGGGACGCCATATGGCTTGTCCATGCCGGGATCGATCTGCCGGTTGTCAGTTTCAGCCTTGGCCAGCTGCAGCTCAATCTCCCGGATAGAAGAAAGATACTCGTCGAGCTTGCGCTTGTCGGTTGGTCCGAGATTGGTCTGCAGCTTCTTCGTGTCATCCGTGACAAAGTCCAGAATGCTGCGCCGAAACCGGTCGCGCCGGGACCGTGCTTCTGGTGTCAGGCGCTCGCCAGTTCCAAAAAGGCGCTCAAACAAAGCCCGCGGATCGAGCACAGGAGGCAATGCCTGTGTCTCACTGCGCCACGCCAGATTGTTGGTGTACGCGCAGGAATATCCAGAATCGCAGTCGCCAGCTTGCCGGGCATCTTCCATGCCTACTTCGAGCGAAGGGAAGCGGGTCTGCGAGCCGATCTTGTTCGCAACGATCTGATCGCAGGAGATGCCTGCCTTGATGTCGACCATCGTCTTCCGCGGCTGTACACCGGTAAGGTACGCACCGCAGCAGCGCCCGTGATCGCCGGGGCCATCCAGCAGAGCGCGGCCACCATTGTGTGTCAGGTTGCTGAGCAGCAGGACGTCGTCTTTAAAAGGCTCCATCGGCTTCAGGATACGTGGCAACGCTCCGAGCTTGCCCTCGTAATCCGGATTCCAGTGCCTCATGTCTATGCCGTTAGGAACGTAGACAAAGGCCATCCGCACCGGAGCTTTCGCAGCGCTGGCCGTTGCCATTGCCGGGACCATAGCATCGAGGAAAGGCAACGCGACCGCTGTGCCCATGCCCCGCAGGAACGTTCTTCTACCAAGCGCCTTGCGCGTAATCATCGCTTTGCCGTCTCCTTGCGCACTGCCTCGCCCCGCCGTGATTGAAACGGCAGGCTCCGGACTACTTCATATATTAATGACTGAAACTTGTAATCGTTTGCAGCGACCTTTTTGGTGATGCCTTCGACAGCACGCCGGTCGTAGGGTTCCAGACCCCGGCCCAGTCCGTAGGTCAGCATCTTCTCGGTCAAGCACCTTGCAAAATCTGGCGTATCCGCTGTGAGCAGGGTCCGCATCTCGGCGGGAGTCACAAATGCGTTGCCGTTGGGGAAGGTGCCGGCCGTGTCAATGTCGAATTTGCCGTCTTTGGTCCGCCAGCGCCCAATCGCATCGTAGTTTTCCAGACCAAACCCGATCGCATCCATACGCACGTGGCACGAAGCGCACATCGCATTGGACCGGTGCTTCTCCATCTGCTGTCTCAGCGAGCCTGCGTTGCCGACTTCGCTCTCATCGAGTGCAGGTACATCGGCAGGCGGCGAAGGTGGCGGAGCACCCAGGATATTCTGCAGAACGTATTTGCCGCGAATCACCGGAGACGTTCGCGTGGGATAGCTGGAAACCGTCAGAACGCTGGCGTGGCTCAGAATGCCGCCTCGCTGGTCGGAAGTCAGCTCCACGCGCCGGAAGTCCTCGCCCTCGATCCCTGTCATCCCGTAGTGCTTCGCGAGCCTTTCATTCAGGAACGTAAATTTAGCGTTGATAAAGTCTGAAAGCGGGCGGTCTTCGCGCAGCATCGTCTCAAAAAACATCTTCGTCTCGGTCCGCATCGCGTCTCGCAGCTCTGGTCCCCAGTCCGGGAACTTGCCTGGGTCCGGCTTAACACTGTCGAGATTGCGAATTTCCAGCCACTGACCCGCAAAATTAGCCGCAAGCGCCGCTGACCGGTCATCGTCCAGCATGCGCTTAATCTGAACATCCAGCACCGCCGGCTCGTGGAGCTTCCTGCTTTCTGCCAGGCCCAGCAATGTCTCATCGGGTGTGGAAGACCACAGGAAATAACTTAGCCGCGACGCCAGCTCGAGGTCCGAAATGCGATGCACCTTGCCGGGATCGAGTGGATCGATGTCGCGTTCAATCCGGAACAGGAAGTGAGGAGACACCAGCATGGCCTGAATTGCCAGCTGCAAACCCTGCTCCACGCTCTGACCTTCGGTCTGTCCCATCTTCACGAATCGCATCAGGCCCGCCGTCTCAGCCTTCGATACAGGCCGCCGGTACGCCCGCCGGGCAAGTGTCGCGACGATTTTCTCGGTACACGCCACTCCGGCCTTTGCGGGGTCGCAGATCAGAAGCTTGCGCCGGCTCGCCTTCTCGCCCTTGGCGGGATAGGGGCCCATGAACTTAATCATGTTCAGATACTTGTTTTTCTTGTCGCTGTACGCTTCTTTGTCGGTCAGAGACTTTACGAAGTCGTCGCCGATGAAACCGGCGCGAAACACGTGATCTCCCTCAGGGATGTACAGGCGAAACGTTTCTTCCGAGTACGGATTGAAGTAGTTCAGGCCAGATGGCTTTGTCTCTGCTGTCTGCGTATGCACCAGCTTGCCGTCCATCCAGAAACCAAGCTGGACAGGGGCGGCATCTTTGGCACGCTCCCCGGGCAGCCCGAGTAACACCTGATATTCGGCATCGAAATCGACGCGGTGTGTGGCTTCGATTGTGCTGCGGTCAATTCTGCGAATCGTCTTGTGCTTCGACTCGTAAGCCACTTCCACAGGCTTCGGCAATGGATCGGCGCCCAAAGCTCGGGCAGAAATTCGCTCCGCAGCTGTCAGATACTTCTCCATCAGCACCGGGGAAATCGTCAGAACATCGCCAATATTGTCGAACCCGTGTCCGGAGTCGTCTGTCGGGAAATCCTTATCGGCACGGTAATCGACGCCCAGCAAATCGCGAATAGTATTGGAGTACTCGACGCGGTTCAGGCGGCGCGCTGTTACCCGGCCGGGATCGGCGGGTGTCGCCCGGTCTGACTTTTCAAACTCGTCCCGCACAACCGCAACCACGGAATTCACCGTATCCAGCGAAGGCTTCGGCATGCCTTTTGGCGGCATCTCGCCTGTCCGGATTTTCTGAACGATCCGCTCCCACTGTTCCCGATTGGGCGCGATGGCAGCAGCGGACGTAAACTGCTGCAAATTCAGGCTTCCCGACGCCATGCGGTCGTTGTGACAGGGATAGCACGACTTAGCAAACAGCGGCTTAATGACGGTGTCGAAGCTTTGCGGTGAACCAGCTTGGGTTGTACCAGCTTTAGTCGTGCTGGAAGGTACAGGAGGCGTGGCTTTGCCCGAGGATGTCGGCGTATTCCATCCGGACATCAATCCTGCAGCGGAGAGGACGAAGAAAACGGGAAGCAACCTGCGCATACTCTATTAAGAAGAACGATTATTAACTACTTGATGTTACACCGGTTGGCACGTTTTGTGCCGACCTAATTCTGTTAGCCTTAGCATTGGCGCGGAACTTCAAAGACCTCTCCGAACGCGAGATTCTGGCGCTCGCGATTTCCCTCGAAGAAGAGCACGAACGCATTTACGCCGACTTCGCCGACGGCTTCCGGGCCGAATATCCAGCCTCTTCGGAGATGTTTTTGCGCATGCAAACCGAAGAATCCGAGCACCGGCATCGCCTCATCGAACTCCACCGGCAAAGGTTCGGCGACCATATCCCGCTGATCCGGCGTCAGGACGTCAATGGGTTCGTGTCGCACACTCCGGTCTGGCTTACCCGTCCTCTGGGGATCCATGCGGTCCGCAAGCAGGTCGAGACTATGGAGGCAGAGGCTCGTCACTACTATGAGCGTGCCGCCGGTCGCGTAACCGACGCCAGCACTCGCAAACTCCTGGGCGATCTGGCTCTGGAAGAAAGCAAACACACGGCAAAAGCGGAAAGCCTGGGACAGGACCTTCTGCCACCCGATATCCGTGACCAGGAGGATGTAGCCGCCAAACGTTTGTTCGTTCTGCAGATCGTTCAGCCGGGCCTGATCGGGTTAATGGACGGCTCGGTGTCTACCCTGGCTCCCGTATTCGCGGCAGCATTCGCCACAAGGAACAGCTGGGATGCGTTCCTGGTCGGCATGGCGGCCTCCATCGGAGCCGGTATCTCGATGGGTTTCGCAGAAGCGCTTTCCGACGACGGATCCCTGTCAGGACGAGGCCGGCCCTGGCTGCGCGGAGTCGTCTGCGGACTCATGACGACAGCCGGAGGAGTCGGGCACACGCTCCCCTATCTCATCCCGGACTTCTGGCTGGCAACCACCATCGCCATAGTTGTCGTGGTCGTCGAACTCGGACTCATCAGCTGGATCCGGCACCGCTACATGGAAACGCCATGGTTCTCCGCAGCCGTGCAGGTCGCACTCGGAGGTGCCCTGGTTTTCCTGTGCGGTGTCTTGATTGGAAGCTCATAGGCGCCGGGGCATTTTCTATTCGATATGAAATCCTCTGCAAACTCCAAAACGGCGATTCCCCTAAAGTGTCCGGATTGCTCACGGTGGCTCTCGCGAACCAGCCAGCATCACCTGTGCGTGGAACCGACAGAACAGGAAGTGGTCGGACATTTAGAGAACGAACTTCTGGATGCCTGGCTCAAACTCAGATCGTTTGCAATTGACCTGGGACCGCAAAAAGTCCATGCGTCGGCCAAAGCCGTCATGTTCTCCAGATCTGTTTGTTACCTGTTCGTGCGAACGCGTAAGGCGTCCCTCGAGATTTGCTTTTTTCTGCCAGAGAAGATCGCAGCGCCAGACTTCAAGTCCATTCAGAAAGTCTCAAAAGTTAAGTACGCCTACACCATACTCGTCGTGCACGAGGATCAGATTGCCAGGCCTTTAACGGATTGGATTGAGATGGCGTGGGAGCATTCCGCCCGGTAATCACCAGCCTGCACCGCCAAAGGTCATGTTGTGTTATCTGACTTTCGGCACGGGCACAACTAGTCCGATCCACCCTACTCTAAAGCGACAGATAAAGGAGCTTGGGCACACATGAGGACTACATTCCGGAATTTGTTCGTTTTAGGTGGATGCGTGACCATCGGAAGCTTTGCCGGGGAATCCGCCCTCCTAAAAGTGGTGGTAGAGGAACCGAACCGATCCAGCTGTCAGGTCTACGTGGCGGTATATCGCGACCCGGGCTCCTGGCTATCGGAAAAGCCTTTTCGCTTTGAAAATCAGAGGATGAAACTCGGCTTTGGGACCGTGATCGTGAAGGATCTGCCGCCAGGCAAATACGCGATACTGGCATACTGCGACTTTAATGGGAACGGACGCCTCGACGAGTCTTCCGACGGAGTCCCGCAAGAGCCTTATGGATTCAGCAAAGGAGGCCCAGGATCGTACGAGATGAGCTTCTCAAGCGCAGCTTTTCCAGTGACTTCAAAGCGGGAAGCAAGCGGACCGGGGGAGGTGCAGAAAATTCTCCTCCTCCGGCCCTAGTTAAAGACGTCGCAAAGGCTGTACATTGCTGCCCTGCGACGATGCGAACAATCAAAACCTGTACTTTATGCCGAACTGGATGTTCCTTGGGTTGTTAGACTGAACGCTGATCAACCCAAATGTGCCCGGCGCGCTAACGTCACGCGAAGGCGGATTGAACATGGTCATATTCGGCAGGTTGAAGAACTCGGCCCGGAAGTTCAGGCTGTGCCCTTCCCGAATCGTGAATTGCTTGAACACCGATGCATCCACGTTGAAGTAGCCGGGCGCACGTTCCGTCCCGATCGAGCTGCTGCCAAAGGTTCCAAGGGCCGGACGCTGATACGCACAAGTGCCATCATCGACGCCCTGAGCGCATTCGTATACATTGCCGGTACCGAACCATCGCTGGATCGTGCGCGTGCCAACTTCACTTTGCCGCAACCGGTTCGGTCGCTGAGTACCGCGTGGCGACTGCTGGCTCTGGCCAACTGTGGAAAGGGTAATTGGGAAGCCGGTTCGTGCCTGCATGACATAGCCAATGCTCCAGCCGCCGACAACGGCGTCCAGTGCCCGGTGCATACCGCTGCCGATCCTGCGTCCTCGTCCAAATGGCAGCTCCATATTAGAAGAGAAAGTCAGGTTGTGTCGCGCGTCCCAGGCGGCGAATCCGTAGTTCGAGCGGCGATCGTAGGCGTTTTGCCAGTAGGCGCCTTCCGCCTGGGTTCCGCCGGCTCCAAAGAAGCCGAGAGCATCGTTCATGGTCTTGGATAGCGTATAGGCGAGATTGAAATCGACGCCCATGGAGTACCGTTTGGCCGCGGAAACCTGGAGGGAATCGTAGTTCATGGTTCCGCTGGATTCCGTCGTTGCTGTCGTTGTTACGAGGGGCGCAGCACCGTACAGTGGACGGCGTGTCTGGGCATTGGCCCACTGCGCTGGATTCACGTTGGCGGGTCCGGGCAGAGGCTGGTTGCGATCGCGGGCCACGATTGTGTGCGTCGCGCGCTGGCTCACATAACCCGCGCTGATGACGAGGTTGGAGCTAAGCAGGTACTCCAGACTGACATTGCGCTGCTGGGTGAACTGAGGACGCAGATCCGGATCCCAGGTACGGATATTTCCAGCGAGCGTTCCAGTGAATCCAGGCAGATCGTTGAACCCGACACTGGCTGATGACGCTCCGGTGGTTAAGTCGTAGTTTTGATTCGATTCGAAGAAGTACGGCGGATTCAGAGGCAGGCGGAGGTTGACGCCGGTGCCTTCAAGGAAGCTCGTGATTCCGTAGGCGGCGCGGACGACCAGTCGCTTCCTGAACATCTCGGGCGTCCATGCAAAGCCGAGGCGGGGCATGAACTGCTTGTAGTAAGGGTCGTACAACGCCCGGTTGTTGCCATCCTGGCCCGCCAGTTGCAGCCTGCCGGTACCGAGATCGATGTTAGCCTGCAGATCGTTGACCTCGTACAGAGGCTGCGTGTACTCCCAGCGCATGCCGAGATTGAGAGTGAGCGAATTGGTCACTTTCCAGTCATCCTGGAAGAATGTACCGAAGCGCCAGTGCCGCTGACCCCACCGCCGGCCATCGCCCTGACCCCGTCCTTTGCTGGAGACCTGGTCGAGCAGGAAGTCTCCAAAAGACGAGCCGGTGAACAGAGCGGTGTAGGTAAAGCTGCCAAGCGATCCGTTGTTTCCTGAGTAAAATCGATTCTGCTGATAGCGAACGCCATTAGCTCCGAAGCGCAGGAAGTGGCGGTTTTTCGCCCAGGTAAGAGTCTCCGAGATGTGGAACTTATTGTCCTTTCCATCGCTCAGGATTCCGTTACTGCCAATGGCGGTTAGGCCCTCGCCGATAGTCAGCGTGCTAAACCCCGGCGCAAGCTGCCCGCCTGGGATGCCCAGTCTGGCGTTGCCGTCTTCCTGCGTTCCAAACGGATCGGCAAAAGAGTCGATGATTGTGGTGCGGGTGAATCCATAGCGGAGGTCGTTGACCACCGAAGGAGACACGGTACGCGTCCAGGCAGCTACTGCACCCAATGTGGGAGCTTCCTTTACGCTCGCTGCGAGGGTTGGCAGGGCGGGGCGTGCTGTGCCATCGGTATAGAAGCCGTGCGAATACCGAAACATGAAATTGTCTTTCTCCCCTGCTCTCCAGTCCACCTTGGCATCGCCCTGGTTGTTCTTCAGGAAATTGGCAGCGCTGCCGCTGTAGTTGTTCACGACGCCGAGCGTACCGGTTCCGCCCGCATTAGGCAGAGGATACAGGGACGGATCGCTGAGCAAGGCACGGGCAGGTCCCACGATGCGCGAAGCGGGGATCTGATTGCCCGGAAACGGCTGACAGGTTCGCGTGCCTCCGACAACCTGACAAGTTGCCGGATCCACGATGGTCTGGGGAAGGCGGCTGAGATTGCCGGTACGAAACTCTGCTGGAGCAACGCTCTGCAGACTGGGACCGCTATCCCGCCGCTGCGTACCTTCGTAGTTGGTAAAGAAGAAGAGTTTGTCGCGAATGATTCGTCCGCCGAAGGTCCCGCCAAACTGATTTTGTGCGAAGCTGCGGCGCTGCTTGTCTTTCGGCAACGCGATGTTCTGGTTGGCAAAGAAGGCGTTGGCGTCCAGATTGTCGTTGCGCAGAAACTCAAATAGAGTCCCATGGAAAGCATTGCTTCCGCTGCGGATCGTCATGTTGACCACCGCACCGGCCGAGTTGCCAAACTCTGACGAGCCATTGCCCGTCATCACCTGCACCTCTTGCAGGGCATCGACGCTGGGAACGTATCCGATTCGGTTGTCCATCGAGTCATTAACATCGACGCCGTCGAGGAGAAAGTTGTTGGTCTGCTCGCGATTGCCGTTCACAAAGGCGCGGCCGGAAAAGCGGGTCGCCGTGTTCACTGCACTTGGATTGGTTTGCACGGCGCCGGGAATCAGCAGGACTGCTGAGACGATGTTGCGGCCATTCAGTGGCAGGTCCTGCAAACGTTTGCTCGACAGGGTGTCGCCGGTCTGCGTGCTTTCGGTCTGCATTGGCGGAGCGACGGCGGTCACTTCGACCGCTTCATTGACGCTACCCACCTGGAGGCCAATGTCGATGCGGACGACCTGATTCACTTCGATAGGGAAGGGTCCGACCACCGATTTCCGAAAGCCTGCACTTTCCGCAGTGATGGTGTAGTTTCCCACCGTTAGAAAGGGGACATTGTAAATGCCGGAGCTGTTGCTGACCGCCGGATTTTGTACGCCGGTGTCCGCGTTTGTGGCTGTAATCTTCACATTAGGCGCTACCGCGCCCGAAGCATCGGTCACTGTACCAGTGATCGTGCCCGTGATGGTTTGCGCGCTGGCGGAGATCACCATGCACGCGGAAAGAACGAGGAACTGCCAGACAGGTCTCATAGAACACCACCCAAACGTTATGGGGTTATGATACTCCGGTTCTCATGCGGCTGTAATGTTACGGGTCTGGTATTGGCTGTCGTTTCTGAGCCGCGACCGTAAGGGAGCCGGTTTTCAAGGCGGGCGGGAATGGAAGCCTCGACGAGTCGAGATGAGCTTTTCCAGGGCGGCTTTTCCAGTGACTGCAAAGCGCGAAGCAAGCGGACCGGGGGACGTGCAGAAAGTTCTTCTCCTCCGGTCCTAAACGCTCCAGCGTTGCGATTGCCGTTCTCAGTTCTGCTATCGTCCGGGCGGTCCGCCCTAAACCTTTCGGGCAGGGTCCGCAGGTGAACCCCTCTGCTCCGACGTGTCGGGCTGGTTCATGCGGTTCGGAGTCTCTTTGCTGGCAGGAACCGGATCTCTACACGCTTGCCGAGGGCCTCCGCAATTCGCTTCAACATCGACAGGGAGTGCCCCTCATAGTCAGCATCTTCGAGCCGACAGATTGCGGATTTCGATGTGCCGACGCGATCTGCAAGCTCCTGCTGCGTGAGGCCGGCCCTGGTCCGAAGATCATGAATCCTTCGCGCGATCTCGGCGTTGATGACCTCCTCTTCATATTCCTCTTCACGTTTGGGATCACCCTTGATGTAACGGTCATAGAGGAACTGTGAGGCCTTCGATTGCAACTTTTTCTGTGACATGGCCTACTCCGGCTGAAACGTAAACTTCTGGACGTTCGCTTCGACCTGCCTCATACGCTCAATCGCCGTGTTGATCTCGCGGGCCGGCACTTCCCGCTCTTCGTCAGTCCGTGGGAGACCACTACAACGGCTTTCCCGGCAAAGAAGTAGAGCATTCGGTAATGGACTCCCTGGTAGCTCGCTCGAAGCTCATAAATCCCGTCCCTCAAGAAGTCCGCTTCCGGCCGCCGGAGCTCGTGACCCAGTTCTGTTAAACGGTCGATCCGCTCCGTACATTTGGCTTGCACCTTAGGCGGCAGTTCATCGAGCCATTCCAACAACGGCACGAAATTGTCCCTGGGCTCCCGGAAGAAGTAGACTTCGGTACGGGCCAATCACCCTCCGATGTTCTCATCTTTGTGAACTCCAAGAAGCCGTCGGTCGAGCGAGCTGCTGAAACAATCTATGCTCCAACGGAACTAAACGTTAGTCAGACCGCCGATGTCGATCAGATACATCTGTCGGCCGTCGCCGCCGTGGGGAGAGTCGACGATCACTTTAGTTCCGTCAGGGCTGATGCGCGGAGTTGTGTCGCATCGCCAGTAA
>JACMLA010000564.1 GCA_014379815.1 Bryobacteraceae bacterium
GACCGCGGCAACCGGAGCGGCGCAGTTCTCCAGCTAGTAGCAATCGGTTATGCAGTCCGGTCTGTAAGCTTCTAAGTGTGGATTTCCTACTAAATAGGTTCTGTGAGTAGCAATCAGGGAGACCTTTCCAGGCATCCAAAAGGCAGGCATCAGGACCTGTTATCCAGTGAGCGCCCTTAAGCTAAGCCTTTGAAGGTCCTGGCCTGCTTGCAATGCATGAGGCAACCCCATTCACGAGTTACAATCGGTGCACACGGCGGCTGCCGAGACCATCCCGAATGCCTGCCGCCGGCAGCGTAGTCTGTCACCCGGTGCTTTCACAATCTGCATTACCTGAGTCAGTGTCGACGAGGAGGCCTTCATGAGCGCTGTTGCGGTCAACAGCACCTTAGCCCGAGGTGCATTTTTCTATCGGACCACCATCGGAAAGAAGGTCGTCATGGCGATAACCGGCCTTGTTCTGTTCGGCTTCCTGATCGGACATATGGCTGGAAATCTTCAGTTTTTCCTCGGTCGTGAAGTGCTCAACGACTATGCCCGGCATCTCCACGAACTGCCCGTGCTTCTGTGGGGTGCACGCATCACCCTGCTCTTTTCCGTTATGCTGCACATCGTGGCAGCAGTCCAGCTTGCGCAGTTGCAGAGGACGGCGCGTCCGGTAACCTACTTCAAAAAGCGCAGCGTCGGATCCAGTTATGCTTCACGGACGATGTACTGGAGCGGTCCGATCGTCGCCTCGTTCGTGATCTATCATCTGCTCCACCTGACGCTTGGCGCGGTTCACCCCAACTATGAATTCCTGAATGCCTACGACAACCTCGTGATCGGATTCAGCAATCCTCTGGTGGCGGTCTTCTACATCGTTTCCATGGTCCTTCTGGGGATGCATCTCTACCACGGCGTATGGAGTATGTTTCAGTCCATCGGGCTGGCCCACCCCCGCTACACACCGACGATCAAGACGCTCACCCGTGCCTTCACAGTCGTCCTGATGGCTGGCTTTCTCGCCGTCCCGGTGGCTGTTCTGGTCGGCTACTATCCGGATTTCGCAAAGGTCTGATCATGCCACTGAATCTGAGTGAACTGAATTCGAGAATTCCGTCCGGTCCCATTGAGACCGCCTGGGATCGCACCCGTTTTGATCTCAAGCTGGTCAACCCGGCCAATAAACGGAAGTACGACATCATCGTGGTGGGCACGGGTCTCGCCGGGGGGTCTGCCGTAGCAACGCTGGGTGAACTTGGCTACAACGTCAAGTGCTTTTGCTTTCAGGATTCCCCCCGGCGTGCGCACTCGATCGCAGCTCAGGGTGGAATCAACGCGGCTAAAAATTACCGCAACGATGGCGATTCCATCTACCGACTCTTCTATGACACGGTCAAGGGTGGCGACTTCCGCGCCCGTGAAGCCAATGTCTATCGCCTCGCGCAGATCAGTGTCAGCATCATCGATCAGTGCGTCGCGCAGGGCGTTCCGTTCGCCCGCGAGTACGGTGGAACTCTCGCGAATCGCTCTTTCGGCGGCGCGCAGGTTTCGCGAACCTTCTACGCCAGAGGGCAGACAGGACAGCAATTGCTCCTCGGCGCGTATCAGGCTCTCGAGCGGCAGGTAGGTCTCGGTCAGGTGCAGATGTTCCCGCGCACCGAGATGCTGGATCTGATTGTCATCGACGGCAAAGCGCGCGGCATTGTCACGCGCAGTCTGCTCACCGGTGAAATTGAGTCGCACCTCGCCGACGCGGTTTGTCTGGCTACCGGTGGATACGGAAACGTCTTTTATCTGTCGACCAATGCCAAGGGGTCGAACACCACAGCAATCTGGAGAGCGCATCGTCGCGGAGCACTGTTCGGAAATCCCTGCTTCACGCAAATCCATCCGACATGCATCCCGCAGTCCGGTGACTACCAATCCAAGCTGACTCTGATGTCCGAGTCTCTTCGCAACGATGGCCGTATCTGGGTCCCGGTCCGCGCGGGAGACAACCGCCTCCCTGGAGACATTCCGGAATCCGAGCGCGACTATTATCTGGAGCGCCGCTATCCCAGTTTCGGCAATCTGGTGCCGCGCGACGTGGCCTCCCGTGCCTCAAAAGCCGTCTGTGACGAAGGCCGCGGCGTGGGACCGGGCGGACTGGGCGTCAACCTCGACTTCGCCGACGCGATCGGACGGTTCGGCAGGAAGACGATCGAAGAGCGCTACGGCAATCTCTTCGACATGTATTTCCAGATCACTGGCGAGAATCCCTACCAGATGCCGATGCGGATCTACCCCGCGGTCCACTACACGATGGGAGGCTTGTGGGTTGACTATCACCTGATGAGCACGATCCCGGGCTTGTTCGTCCTGGGCGAGGCTAATTTCAGCGACCACGGTGCCAACCGCCTCGGCGCAAGCGCTCTCATGCAAGGTCTGTCAGACGGATACTTTGTTATCCCCTACACCATCGGCGACTACCTCGCGAGCAACAAGCTCGAGAAAGTAGCGGCGGATCATCCCGAGGTTCGTGCGGCGGAATCGGGAATCGCCGAGATGACGAAGCAACTGCTTTCGATCAACGGCAAGCGCACCGTGGCATCCATTCACCGGGAGCTCGGTCGCATCATGTGGGACGAGTGCGGCATGTCCCGGAGCGCAACCGGCTTGCAGCGCGCCATTGGCCAGATTCAATCCCTGCGCGAAGAGTTCTGGCAAAACGTCAAAGTTCTTGGGGATAACGAAGGCATGAATCAGGGCCTCGAGCATGCCGGTCGCGTTTCGGACTTCCTTGAGCTGGGCGAACTGATGTGCAGGGATGCTCTGCACCGCGAAGAATCCTGCGGCGGGCATTTCCGCGAAGAGCACCAGACCGAGGAAGGCGAGGCGAAGCGGGACGACGAGCAGTTCAGCTATGTGGCAGCGTGGAGATACTGTGGCGCAAATAGTTCCCCGGCGTTGTACAAGGAGCCGCTGAAATTCGACTACGTCCATCCCAGCCAGCGGAGCTACAAGTAGTCAGCGGAGCTATAACAAATGAGCAATATCAGCAAGGAAACCGTGCCACCCAATGGCCATGGAGCCAACATCGATCTGACACTCCATGTGTGGCGGCAGCGGAACCAGAAGCAGCCAGGCCAGATGGTCAAGTATCAGGCGGAAGCGAATGAACACATGTCGTTTCTGGAAATGCTCGACAACCTCAACGAGCGGCTTACCGAGAAAGGGGAAGAGCCCATTGCCTTCGACCACGACTGTCGGGAAGGCATCTGCGGATCGTGCGGGTTCATGATCAATGGCGTGGCGCACGGTCCCTTACCGGGTACCACCGTTTGCCAGTTGCACATGCGCCATTTCAAAACTGGTGACGAACTCTTTCTAGAGCCGTGGCGAGCGCGGGCTTTTCCGGTCGTCAAAGACCTGACCGTCAGCCGGTCCGCCTTCGATCGGATTGTCGCTGTCGGTGGCTTCGTTTCTGTGCCGACAGGCAGCGCTCCCGATGGCAATGCCATTCCCATCAACAAGGAAAATGCCGATCGTGCGATGGACGCAGCCGCTTGCATCGGTTGCGGTGCGTGCGTCGCTGCCTGCCCTAACGCGTCCGCTGCTCTGTTCACCGGAGCAAAAATCGCGCATCTGGCATTGCTTCCCCAGGGGCAGCCCGAACGTCAGCGTCGAGCGCTGGCAATGGTGTCTCAGGGAAACGAAGAGCTTTTCGGAAACTGTACCAACATCGGGGAATGCGAGGCCGTCTGCCCCAAGAGCATCCGTCTCGAAGTAATCGCTATGATGAATCGCGATTACCTGAAAGCTTCCTGGTCGAGCCGTCCGGAACAACTGAAGAACGAAGCGGCCGCCTGAACCACGACCCGGGCCTCTGCCGGAGGAGACACTGAAGTCTGCCGGAGGAGACACTAATAAGTTGGCGCCAGAACCGGAATCGATTGGCCGCTACCGTCTGCAACAGCCTCTTGAGCCAGACAGCACTTCCTGGCTGGCGGAGGATCTCGAAGGTCCGACTTCATCGGTAGTCGTGAAGCTGCTTCCTGAAGGGTCTGACGCCATCGCTGCGCGTCACATCCAGGAACTTATGGGCAGCACCGACCTCTCCGGCATCAACCCGGTAATCGATCACGGCGAACTCCCCGATGGCCGCCCCTTTCTCGTGTACCCTCTCGTACAAGGCACAAGTTTGCGGGACTTTCTCAACTCTTCAGGACCTTTGCCGATGAATGTCGCCGGAGGCGTGCTGCAGCAGATTGGAAAGGGCCTCGAAGCTCTGCATCAGCATAAGCTCGTCTACGGCGTGTTATCCCCGGAGCATGTCATTCTGCAAAGCGGGCAGGGCCAAATGCGCGCGGTGCTGCTAAACGCAGGAGCCTTCCGCGTCAGCGGACAGACCTCAACGTCCCCGGGCTATCTGGCTCCGGAGCAGGCAGTCGGCAATCCCACCGTGCGAAGCGACGTGTTTAGTCTGGGTGCTGTGTCAGCAGAGGTACTCACGGGAAGGCGGGCGTTCCGATACGGCTCCCTTAACGACCTCGAGCGCATGCAGCGAATCGGTCTGGCCCGCGGGTCACTCCGGAAGCTGCGGTCGAAGATTCCGATTCGCGTCGAAGAAGAGATCCGTAAAGCGACTTCCTGGGATCCCGCGCAGCGACCCACCGACGTCGAAGTGTTCGGGGCACGGCTCGGCGAGTATCTCGGGGCAGGACGTTTCCCCCGGCGCCGCATCATCCTTCTCGGGCTGGTGAGCGCCGCGCTGGGTGCCGCCGGTTTACGGAATTGCCGGCGGCGCTAATCTCCACCTGGGTCTCAGGCCTTCCGTTCGTACAAATACACACAGTCCTGCAGCACGGCCTTGCCCCCATTGGCGACTGCAAACTTTCGGGAGACATAGGCGCCATTCCGTCGCACAACACCACTCCACAACGAAGCGCCCGCGATCTCGCCGTCTTTCCGCATCGCATAGAAGTTAATGTCGAATGCGGCAAGCCGCTTCATATCGTTGTTGTAGTTCCGGGCGATCCGTTTCAGCGCATCAAGGCACGCATCCTTCGGCGACATGCCGTGACGCATATTCTCGACAATCGTGTGTGCGCCTGCAATCCGGATGTTCTCTTCTCCGCGCCCGGTTGACCCGGCACCGCCCACTTCCTGATCTACGTACAGCCCGGCGCCAATAATCGGGGAATCCCCAACGCGACCCGGAATCTTCCACGACAAGCCGCTGGTCGTTGTTACTCCGCTCATCTCGCCTTTTTTATTCAGGCCGAGGCAGTTGATCGTCCCGGTAATCGGAGTGCGCGCAACTTCCCACGCCCACGCCAGCAACTCGGGGTCGGTATTGGGAAACTGCTGGAGCACCGCTGTCGGAACTCCATTCGGCTTCGAGCCTTCCACTGGCGCATCGAGGCCATCGGTCCAGTTGTTGTGGCCTCCGGCATCCCGCAGACTCTGCTTCCACACCAGCCACGCCAGTCGGGATTTTTCGGTCAGCAGGTTCTCTTCGCTAAAACCCCACGTCTTCGCAAAGTCCAGCGCTCCACGACCTACCAGCATGATGTGGTCGGTCTGCTCCATCACCATCTTGGCGAGCTTCGCCGGATTCTTGATATTCTGCACCGACGCCACCGAGCCCGCCCTCCGCGTCGGTCCATGCATCACCGACGCATCCAGTTCGACGACGCCCAGTTCATTCGGCAAACCGCCATAGCCGACCGAGTTGTCCTCGGGATCGTTTTCGACGATGGTGACACCCGCAACAACAGCGTCCAGCGTGTCCCCGCCACTCTGAATTACCGAGAGAGCCTTATCGCAGGCTGCAAGACCATTAGCACTGGAGATCACTATCTCCTTTGCCGGGTTCGTCTGCGCCAAAGCCATAGCCGAGGGCGCGGCACCTGCGGCAAGAAACCAATTCCTCCGAGTCAGCATTCCGCTATTCTCGCGCAAATAATTACTTCCGTGTGACAAACCTGGTGGTAATCCTGCTGTAAAACATTAGACAATCGGGAAACACCGTGTCGTCGTCGATCAGAGTGTTGCTCGGGGCCATGGCCGCGCTCGCATTGGGCGGTGCCGGCTTCTATGCCGCCAGCGTCCGCCGTCCCGCGACCGCGCCGGTACAGGATCCCGGTCCACCCTGGTCGTCCCGCATCTCAGGCCGTTTGTTAACCGTCTCCTGGAACCGGCAGCATCCGGAATTCCGCGATGTGCGGGAACTGGAACTTCTGGTGTCGGACGGTCCGAAACAGGAGCGCATCCAGCTGCAGAGAGAAGCCGGAACGATCCTGTTGCCTCTCACCAGTGAGCAGTTCACGGCAAAGCTGCAAATCGCGGGCGGCGCGAGAGACGCCGAGAGTATCGACCTGATGCAAACCAGAAACATCACGCAGCCGGCCAGTGTGATTCAACCGTCCGACAAAACCCAGCCAGAAGTAACGCCCCCAGCCGTTCCCCGAAAACTGACCATCCCCGTAATCCTGGATCGTGGCAGAAGCGGCAGAAGAGCCGCGCTCCGCTCGGAAGCAACGGCAATCATGCCGGAATTGCCGTCCGGATTCCAGGGCACAGAGAGAGTGCAGTTGTCCGTGAAAATCAGTCCCCAGGGCCGGGTCAGCAGTGTCGCATCCACTCCGGGCGCCGGGGCGGCTTTCATGTCCGCGACAGTCCGCAGAGCAGCCGAAGATGCGGTACTGCAGTGGCGCTTCAACCCCGTCGGAGGCATGGCGTACCGGGATGCCCGTCTCCGATTCGAGTTCAGTCCGACAGGCGTACGTCTGCTTCCCTAGCCTTCCGTCTCAGATACGCCCAATCCAGTAGTTGAGAGACTTGGCAGAGAGACGTGTCCTTAGTACCCACCAGAATCACCAAAGCGAAAGCAAAGCAAAGCAAAGCCAAGAAAAGTGAGGCAAAGCCAAGCAAAGTGAGGCAAA
>JACMLA010000565.1 GCA_014379815.1 Bryobacteraceae bacterium
GCCAAATGCAGGTGCGGCGCGGTGGGATCGGAGTTGCCAGTGACTCCGACGTAGCCGATCAGATCGCCGCGTTTTAGCTGACGGCCTTCCTGAAGACCCTCCGCATACCTGTCCAGGTGGGCGTAGTAGTAGGCGTACGTTTCTGTAGGGTCGTACTGGTAGATGGTTAAGCCGCCAGGTTTGCTGGTGAACAGCTTTTTCACGTACCCGTCATCGATTGCATTTACAGGCGTGCCGCGAGGAGCCATGATGTCTGTCGCTTCATGGCGACGTTCCCCTTCTCCCCGTGCCTGGTCAAAGGTATCGAGAACGTCGGTGGTGCGGAGGTTTGCGATCGGTAGACCGATGTTACGACCACCAAGGCTTCCCAGAGTTCCTGCACCTGGACCTGCTCCCTGCCCGGATACGGGCAAAGCAACAGGAGCACCCGGTCCTGTCTCGACCTGAGGAGGGGGCGGCAGGGCAGCTTTCGCAGTTTGCTCCTCCACCTGCCTCGCTCGGTTTTCCGTGGCTGGAGCGAGGGTTTTACCCGGATCGGTTTTCTGCCCGGTCGCGCTCCACCAGAAGTAATAACCAATGGAGCTAACAACGGCCACGAAACACAGTGCGAGAAAAGCTCGAAGCATAAGGTTTTACTCCTCGCAGATTACGGGAGTGTTGCGCGAGACAATCGCCGACAGCTCCTGCACATCCCAATTCGTGAGCCGGATGCATCCATGGGACTGCGAATGGCCGACGCTCGCGGGTACCGGTGTCCCATGAATGCCGTAGTGCTCCTTGGTCAGGTCGATCCAGACCACACCGACAGGATTGTTCGGGCCTGGCGGGATTCGGGCTTTGGTGTGCTCCGGCTTTGCGTCCCAGAAAAGGTCCGGATTGTAGGAGAACGGAGGATTTCTGGCGATCCCGTTAACCTTCCAGATTCCGAGAGGCAGAGGGTCGTGCTCGCTCCCGGAGGACGCCGGATACTGCGCAATCACGTTTCCGTCTTTGTCGAAAGCAGTCAGGACGCCTGCTTTGGTGACGACGACCCGGTCGGCTTTGACGCCCTCCAGGACAGCACCAATATCCGGGACCTGGATGGCTTCGCCTTCGGTCAGCTTCGCTTCAGGATTCATCTTTCGCAAGAGCTCAGGGCTGATATGAAATTTCTCGCCCAGTTTCTCTTCCAGGCTGGCATAACCGAGAGTCGGGAGCTTTGCCTGTTCCAGCATGTCTTCCGGAATAGGGAGGAACGGGCCCGAAACATCTTCAGGCGTCAGCGTGTAGGGGATAAGGACAGCAGTCGCTCCTTCATTCAGGGCGGTCCACGTGGCTTCGTTCAGTTTTCCGTTTAGCTCGCCGGCACCCTCGATCTTTCTGGCGCTTTGAAATCCGCTCAACGCCCGGGTCAGGTTAGCTCCGGTTTGCCCGTCGATCTCTCCCGGTGAAAAATGCGCGCGCGCCAGCAGGATCTGGGCACGAAGCACCATCGCCAGGGAAGGATTGGTGGTCCAGGCCGGATTATTGACGGCTGCCAGATCCAGTGGCTTTTCGGCAACCCGGGTCCGCTGAGCGCCTCTCCTAACCTTTTTCGCTGGAGCCGCGTCCAGCAGCGCCAATGACAACGCCACTGTCAGACACAAACACTGAGTAACTCTCATACCGGTTCTCCCGGATGTTTGAAAGTTCTGTTAATTGAAACGTTTCGGAACAAATATGTGATACTACGTGCGATTGCAACCCGATCAGGCTCAGGCTCGCCTAACCGTTGGAAGCGCGATCCGGAATATCTGGCACGATCCGTGGACTTACCTTGTTCTCCGATGGAACTGGAAATCCGCGGTTACCAGCGCAATGATTCGCGGAATGATCTTCTTCTTCGCGAATCTAACCTCGGGGCTGCGCGCCGCGACGTTCGCACTGCTTGCCGATGTGGCGTTCCGAATGGTGGTGTCGGGATTCTACGGATCTCTGACGCAAGCGTTTCGCCGATGCGAGCCTGTGTGGGTTGCGACGCTGTTCGTGATGCTGGTACTTCCGGCCAGTAGCCATGCTATCGAATATGCCGTCCACTCTCTTAGGGGAACTCCACAGCTGGCCCGCAGCATCAGGATATCCATCTGTTTTACTATTATCGCCACGCTATTCAACTACTATGCGATGCGCCGGGGCGTTCTGGTGGTTGGTGAGAGCAGGCGCTCTTTTGGTCAGGATTTGAAAGACATGCCGAAAATCATTGGCGGATTTCTTGTGATCGGCCCACTGACGTTATGGCGACTGGCCACAGGGCGGAGATGATTTGGCTTTAAAAACGCTTCACATCACCAACTGCTATCACGCCACCTCGGGGGGAGTTAGCACGTATTACCGGGCGCTGATGCGTCATGCCAACGAGTACGGACGGCCGATGCGTCTTATAGTTCCGGGCGATTCCGAGCAGGTACAGCAATTTGGAGATCACTGTCTGATCTATTCCGTTCCCGCCAAAAACACAAAGGTGGGAGATCCGCGCTATCGCCTGATGTGGCCGTGGGGCCGGACCGGGAAAGCTATTTACAAGATCCTTCGGGCAGAGCAAGCGGATCTGATTGAGATTTCTGACAAGTATTCCCTGCCGATCATCGCGGGTATTCTCCGGGCGGGCTGGATCGATGGAGTACGCCGTCCTGCTGTGGTGGGAACGAGTCACGAACGCTTGCACGATAACCTTGCGATTTACCTGAAGTTTGGCGCGCTCGGGGAATGGATGAGCCGGACCATGCTTGGCAAATATTACTGGCTGATGTTTGACCATCACGTGGCCAACTCCCCCTATACAGCAGGCGAGCTTCTGCCGGCATCGCAGGGTCATAAGGTACACCGCTGGCTGCATGTTCTGCCGATGGGCGTGGACACCGACGGCCTCGATCCGCAAAAACGCAGTGCCGCAGCGCGGCTGGAACTTAGCGCCCGGGCCGGAATTTCTCCCGATCAAAAGCTGGTCACTTATATAGGAAGGCTGGCACCGGAGAAGAATTTGCCCCTCCTGCTCGACATGCTGGAAGCTCTACCAAAACAATTTCACCTGATTATTGCCGGTGACGGAGAGTTGCGTCCCTGGCTTGTGGAGCAAGCCGAACAACGGACACCGGGCAGACTTCATTTACTCGGTCATTTGCAGAACAGGGCCTCTCTTGCGGAAGTTCATGCCGGGGCCGACGTATGCGTTCATCCTAATCACCGGGAGCCTGTTGGTATGGCTCCGC
>JACMLA010000071.1 GCA_014379815.1 Bryobacteraceae bacterium
CCTACTTCCCGCCCCACATCTCGGATCCTGACCCTGAAGTACGCAAGCAGGCAATCAGCGGCATTGGATACCTCAGCATTGCTGGCAGCTCAGAAAAGCTGAAGGAGTATTTCAACGACTCCGACTACCGGCCCAATGCATTGTTTGCCTATGCACTCTCTGTGCGTGCGGAGGTAACACCCGGGCGCGTACGTGCTCTGCTGCGGCGAATCGACGAGTCAGCCAATGGTCTGACTGAAGAAGAGGACGCTCTTGTCAAAATGGCGCTGGACGAGCGCCTGATGCTGAACGGGCACAAGCCCGTCTTCGACACTGACGAGGAAGAAGAATCAGAGGAAGACTCTGCTCCAGTGTCTTCGTCCCCGCAGGCGCCTGCACCCACGCCAGTGGCAGCCAAGACAGGGCGCAACGACCCGTGCCCGTGCGGAAGCGGCAAAAAGTACAAGAAGTGCCATGGGGCCTGATCAAAAGCGCGGAGTGCTGAAAGTCGAAGTCGGCCTTGCATGCTAGAGTGAAATCCAGTCCATATGACCCAAACGAAAAATGTGGAGCAGTTGGCGGAAATCTGCCGGACAACACGGCGGCAAATTCTGGAGATGATCACCGCCGCGAAGTCCGGCCACCCAGGCGGTTCTCTGTCCGCGGTTGAAATTCTGGTCACGTTGTACTTCGATGTTCTCCGGCATGATCCGGCAAAGCCAGAATGGTCCGATCGCGATCGCATCATCCTTTCCAAAGGTCATGCGTGTCCGGTTCTGTACTCCGTAATGGCCCAGTCTGGCTACACTCCGGTAGACCAGCTGAATACACTACGACAGATGGGCTCCATCTATCAGGGCCATCCTGACGTCCGCTTCATACCAGCTCTCGAAGCCTCCACAGGGTCTCTCGGTCAGGGACTTTCGATTGGAATTGGCATGGCCCTCGGCACCAAGCTGGATGGCAAACCGAGCCGTACTTACGTGATCCTCGGTGACGGAGAATCGCAGGAAGGTCAGATCTGGGAAGCAGCTATGTTCGCGCCATTTCACAAGATGGACAACATCGTTTGCATCGTGGACTACAACCACATCCAGCTGGATGGCTTCGTCAAAGACATCATGGATCTTGAACCTCTAACAGACAAATGGAAGTCCTTTGGATGGCATACTCTCAGCATTGATGGCCACAGTATTCCGGCTCTGCAGTCAGCCTTTGCCGAAGCCGAGGCCACTAAAGGTATACCTACCTGCATCATCGCCAATACCGTGAAGGGCAAAGGCGTATCTTTCATGGAGAACAACCCGAAATACCACGGTGTTGCACCCACTAACGACGAACTCGAAAAAGCTTTGAAAGAGGTTGCGTAATGGCTGTCCGGACCAAATACGAACTCAAGCTAGGCGCTGCTACACGGGAAGCTTTCGGCAAAGCCCTTGTCGAACTCGGTCGGGAGCATAAAGACGTGGTCGTGCTGGACGCGGATCTTTCCAAATCCACGATGACCGCCGGTTTTGCAAAAGAATTCCCAGACCGCTTCTTCGAATGTGGCATCGCCGAAGCAAACATGATCTCCATTGCCGGTGGCCTTGCTGCCGCCGGAAAAATTCCCTTTGCCTCAAGCTTCTCCTGCTTCCTTCTAAATAAAGGATTCGAGCAGATGCGGGTTGCCGTCGCTTACCCGAACACAAACGCGAAATTCGTTGGAACGCACAGCGGCATCAGCATCGGCGAAGACGGTCCCTCGCAGATGAGCATTGAAGACCTGGGCCTCGCCTGTTCCCTTCCTGGTTTTACGGTGGTCTCTCCCGCCGACGAGATCTCCATGAAAGCGATCGTCAAGGCTGTTGCCATCCATCCGGGTCCGGTATTCGTGCGCGCAGGACGAATTAAAGTAGCTGTCATTTACAACGAATCTCAACAATTTACCGTCGGCAAAGCGATTGAGCTGCAGGAAGGTACAGATGTCACCCTCATTGCACATGGCCTGATGGTGGCCGAAGCTCTCAAGGCTTCGGACATGCTCGATTCGGAAGGTGTCTCCGCGCGTGTGCTCGACATGCACACAATCAAACCCATTGATCGTGAAGCAATCGCGCGAGCTGCCCGTGAGACAAAAGCAATTGTGGTCGCCGAGGAACATCTCACCGAATCGGGACTTGGCGTTCGCGTAGCGCAGGTCGTCTCACAGGAAGCGCCGTGTGTGATGGAATACGTCGGCATCGAAAATACCTACGCGGAATCAGGAACACCCGACGGCTTACTGCAAAAGTATGGTCTGACCGCTGAGAAAGTTGCGGAAGCAGCAAGAAAAGTCGTTCGGCGTAAGTCATAATACGGCAGGGCGGTAGAATCCGCCTCTAACATGACCGAAACTCCGCAGTTCCTCAAACGCATGATCGTTTCGGCGATCAACGCGAGAGAGGTTGAGTCCGCAAGAGTGTCCCGGCTGCTTCACGATGAAGTCGGCCAGATTCTTACTGCGGTCGGACTGCAAATGGATGTGCTCAAATTAGATTACCGGGGAGAAATTCCAGAAATTACTCCCCGCATTCATGAAATTCAGAAAATGCTGGACCAGGCGGTAGAACAGGTTCGCACGCTCAGTTATGATCTCAATCCTTCGATCGTTGAGCGCGCCGGTCTCTACTCCGCGCTCGACCGGCTGGTAGGGAGATTCCGCTCGCGTTACAAGGGCTCGCTCCGCTTCCTCTGGGACCCCGCACTACGAGTACCCGTCCAGGTAGGGAATATTTGGTATAGAATCGCGGAATTGGGATTAGATAACGCAGTAACCCATTCCGGAGCCGAGCGAATTGAATTGCAGGTGCGTTCCTCAGCCAGACAATTTGTTCTCGAAGTCCGGGATGATGGATGCGGATTTGAAAGCGATGCTGTCGCCAGTCAGGCCACTGGTTTCGGATTGCTTCTCATGGAGCATTACGCCACGCAGGTTCCTTTAGCGCTGGAGGTTCGTAGCAAACCAGGCCAGGGAACGGTTGTCCGTGCCGCGTGGGCGCGCGCAAAATCGAACACAGAAAGCGCAGAGTCCTGAGTTCTATGCGATTTGAAATTCTCCTTGTAGACGACCACAAGATCATGCGGGATGGGATCAAAGCAATCCTGCGTCACAGCGAAGAGTTCACCGTCGCAGGGGAAGCGGAGAACGGGGCCGATGCTGTGCAAATGGCCCGAAGGCTAAAGCCCGGTATGGTGCTAATGGATATCGGCCTGCCTGGCTTGAATGGTATAGAGGCGACGACCGAAATCCTGCGCCATTGTCCCGAGACCCGGATCATTATTCTTTCGATGTATGATGACGAGCATTCCGTGGTCAGTGCTATTCGTTCCGGGGCACGCGCCTTCGTCTTGAAGAAAGCGTCCGACAACGATCTCCTCGATGCGCTCCGCACGGTGGCGAAAGGTGGTTCCTACCTGAGTCCGCAAGTGTCCGATCGCTTGCTGCACCGGATTCAGCGCGGCGACCTTGAGTCGAAGCAGCTGACTCCGGCACTGGAAGGTCTGTCACCGAGGGAACTGCAGGTTTTGCGAATGGTTGCCGAGGGTAAGACCAGTAAAGAGATCGCCGTCATGCTCGATCTTGGATTGCAGACCGTTCGCAGTTACCGGAAAACCATGATGAAAAAGCTCGGCGTGAACAACGTAGCGGGTTTAACACAGCTCGCACTGTCCGCCGGCCTGACACGCTTCCCTGCACCGGAAGGCGTAACTCAGGAGTAGTTGTTCCCTGCTTTTGCGAAACTGTGAGAACATTTGCGCTTATCCTCTACTAACTCAGCGAAATGCCGCGGTACTTTGAATATCCCCTGCAGCCCGTACCACAGATCGCTATCTACGAGAGTTCCGAGTCGTTGGCACGTGAACCAGCTAACGCGCAGACCGTAGCACTGCCGGCTACTCTGCTTCCCGTTGCATTCCAGTGGGACTGGACACCCGCCTATCCCATCGTAGTGTTCACAGGGCCCTTCTCAGGATCACTCACCCGGAAAGATCGCGAACAGATTTGGCAGCAATGGGGAGTTCCGGTATTAGAGTACCGGTTGGACCTCTTCGGAAACGTCATCGCAGAAGAATGCGAGGCCCGCGCAGGACTTCACGTCAGATCCGAAGCCACCACGCCCAGCGATGCTGAGTTCGATCAGTGTGCCTGCGGACTCTCGTCGCCCCGCATCCCTCCTTCGTCCGACAATCAATATCGTAATTTGACTGTCGCAGCCTAAGAGAGGCTTATCCGGAAGGGACCGCGTTACTCTGAAGGTTGAACTTCCTTCGCCAGAGCCTTACCATCACAGCAAAAGACCTGCGCTCGGAAATCCGCAGTAAAGAGACCCTCAACGCCTCAGTATCCTTTTCTATCGTTATTCTTCTACTTTTCTCATTCGCCTTCGACCCCGATTCGCAGCAAATACAGGAAATGGCTGGCGGACTCCTCTGGCTGGTATTCGCCTTTGCGGGAGCACTGGTTATTAATCGCAGCTTCGCCCGCGATCTTCCCAATGATTGTCTCGATGCCCTGCTCGCGTCACCAGTCTCCGGTGCGGCTCTGTTCTTCGGCAAAGCCATCGCTAACTTCATCCTCCTTCTGACAATCGAGGCCATCTCCCTTCCCATCTTTGGACTCTTCTACAACGTCAACTGGACCCGGCAGCTCGGTCAGCTGATTCTCGTAGTCGCGCTGGCAACCTGGGGTCTGTCCGTCGTGGGAACAACCTTCAGTGCTATGACGGTCAACATGCGTCTTCGCGAGCTGATGCTGCCCATGCTCGTGTATCCAATCATGATTCCGTGCCTGCTGGGGGCTATCCAGCTCAGCGCCGCGCTGATCAACGGCAAACCGATCGAAGGCGATCTCACTATCTGGCTGCGACTCCTCGCAGGCTTTGATGTAATCTATACGGCGTTATCTCTGGCATTGGTAGACAACGTTCTTCTGGGGTGAACCATGCGGGAAAAAGTTCTCTACGTTACTGGCGCGGCGGCTCTTAGTCTCCTCGTCTGGAATCTCTACACCATCTTTGTTGCTCTGCCTGACGAAATCGCGCAGGGTTCGATTTACCGGATCATCTTCTTCCATGTGCCGGCCGCTCTTACCTTCATGATCGCGGCGTTTGCCAGCATGGTCGGCAGCGTCCTGTATCTCACCCGGCAAAAGTTTTCCTACGATGCGTTTGCCGCTGGCGTCACTGAAGTCAGCCTTGTGTTTGGAGCCGTTAACCTCATCACCGGAATGATCTGGGCACGCGTGATCTGGGGCGTCTGGTGGGCGTGGGATGCGCGCCTGACTTCCATGCTGATCTCGTGGCTTATGTATGGCGGATATCTGATGCTTCGCCAGGCCATCGACGAGCCCACACAGCGCGCACGTTTTTCCGCCGTGTTGTCCATATTCACCTTCCCCGGTGTCGTCATCACGTGGAAAGCCATCGACTGGTGGCGTACCCAGCATCCCGGCCCGGTCCTGTCGGTCCGCGGTGCAAAGGGTGGCATGGATCCTGCCATGGAGTCCACGCTCTACTGGAATCTCCTGGCAGTCGTACTCTTCGCAATCGTTCTTCTTGCCATTCGCATGCGTCAGGAGTCCACGCAGCGGGAGATCGACAGCCTTCGTCGCGAGCTTCACGCACAGGCGGTATAGAATCCTATGGACAATCGTAACTTCCTCTTTATGTTCTATGGCTTTGCTGTCGCATGGTTAATCCCCATGCTGTACGTGCTGAGTCTAATGTCACGCGAAAAGAAACTTCGCCAGGAAATGCAGAGGCTCAAGACAATGATTGAAACCGGAGATCGCCGCTAAATGAATCGTCGGAACTTTTTGTCTGGTGCCGCGGTAGCTGCCGCGCTGCAGCCCCGCCACGTCGCTGCGCAGGAAAAAGCCGCACGAGCCACTCGCGCTTTGCCGTCCCCTAAGATCAAAGACGTTCAGGTGATCGCCTGTCAGCCCTCCGGTGTGCGCCTGCTTGTCGTGAAAGTACTCACAGATCAGGACGGACTCTACGGCTACGGCTGCGCCACCTTTACCCAGCGCGCGGACCTCGTCATCCCCGCAGTCGAGCGTTACCTCAAGCCCTTCCTGATGGGCAGGTCGGCTGATCGCATCGACGACTTGTGGCAGGCAATGTACAACAGCTCCTACTGGCGCAATGGCCCGGTGCTGAACAATGCCATCAGCGGCGTAGATCAGGCACTCTGGGACATCAAAGGTCGTCAGGCCAATATGCCCGTCTACCAGCTCCTCGGCGGCAAGGTGCGCGAAGCTGCCGACACCTACACTCACGCCAGTGGCAGTGACAACGCTCAGGTCATCGACGCGGTTCGCAAATTCATGTCGCAGGGATTCCGACACGTGCGCGTACAGGTCGGCGTACCCGGCATGGCTGGATACGGCTCCGGTCGCGGAGACGCCAGAATAGAATCTCTGCACACCGCTCCGGTTTTCGAGCCCTCGGTGTACATCCGGCGAGCGCTCAGTATGTTCGAGGCTTGCCGGAAAGAACTCGGCGACGAGATCGAACTCTGTCACGATGTGCATGAGCGCATCACACCCACGCAGGCTCTGCAAATGTGCAAGGATGTCGAGAAGTTCCGTCTCTACTTCTTTGAAGATCCTTTGTCACCTGAAGACATCCACTGGTTCCGGCTGATCCGAAATCAGTGCACCACACCACTTGCGATGGGCGAACTCTTCAACAGCCCTCATGAGTGGTCTCCCCTGATTTCAGAGCGCCTGATCGATTACATCCGGGTCCACGTATCGCAGGCAGGAGGGCTCACGCCCTGTCGCAAAATCGCCATCATGGGCGAAGCATTCGGCGTACGCACCGCATGGCACGGGCCGGGCGATGTATCTCCCGTAGGCCACGCGGCTAACATCACCCTCGATCTGGTCAGCTACAACTTCGGCGTGCAGGAGTACTCTGCGTTCAACGAAGCCGCACAGGAGATCTTCGACGGCTGCCCAGTCATCAAGAACGGCTATCTGTACGCAAATGAAAAGCCGGGCTGGGGCATCGAAGTAAACGAAACGGTGGCGAAGAAGTACCCCTTCGGAACCGGAGAAAAAGGCGAGCGCGGCCAGTACAACGGAGGCTGGGGCGAAGTTCGCAAGCGCGACGGTCAGATCATCAAGCAGTAGCTGGTTATTGCTGCCCAGGGGCGCTCGAAGCACTCGGCGTTGAGTCAAGACCATACGAAGACACAAGACTCGGATTGCCGTCTTTATCGATCGCCCTTACTCCAAAAATCAGGTCGTCGACAGACACATCAGGTAGAGTGTACTCCCGAACGTTTCCAACGTAGATCGACTTCTCCCACAGAGGGTTGGCCGTCGACCGCATCACTACTTCGTAACCCGCAAGGTCGGCATCCGCGACGGGAATCCACCGGAGGACTGCATCGTAGCCTCCCTTCCCCCGCGACAGCAATCCGCGTTTAGCACCCGCAGTCTTACCCGAAGACACATTCCACGTTGTCTGAGGCGCAACCGGAGCCATCGCAAGAGAGGCCGCGACCGCTGCATTTACCCGTGCCACCCTGGTGTTGTAGGGAACAGACATGTTCGCCAGCGTGTCATTCGGAGTATGCTGAAACGCATAATTCTCGCTGGCAGTGGTAAATCGTACCGCGCCAAAACCCTCTTTGGCGAAAGGAGTATGATCGCCGCCGCGCCGGAACCGGTCCTGACGCAGCACCAGGTCGACCGTCATCGACGGCACGTATCGCTCGCCAATTTCCTTCGCATACACGGCAACCGCACGGGGCAGCGAATCCTCCGGGCCTGCAGAGAACAAGCGCACGCGACTACTGGCCGAGCGCCCGTTCCCCGCTGTTTCGTTCCCGATGATGTCATTGTTCAGCACAGCTTCGATTAGCATCTTCTTGTCTTTCGCATCCTTCGCGTAAGCCGTACTCCCTACCAGCCCCATCTCTTCCGCCGCAAAGGCAACAAAGACAATGGATTTGTCGAACTCGTACCCACTCATCACACGGGCGAGTTCCATCACCGCAGCCGTGCCCGATCCATCGTCGTTTACACCAGGGGCCTTCCATGCCGGATCGTCCATCTTCTCCAGATCCGGCGCGCCCCGGACTTCATCCTGCGGAGTCAGCGGCAGGTACGCCCGAGCCTCTGCTTCCGACATACCTTCCCCGATCGCTTTCGCGATTCTCGCGTCCAGATCTTCCACGGGTTTATTGATATAAGCCACCGTGTCGTAGTGTGCCGACACAATCACAAACCGATCCTTATGGACGGTGCCCGGCAGGACGGCGATGACGTTGTTCAGTTCCACGTCCCGCAAGGCACGGGGACTCTTCTTGAGAGTGAATGCGTGCGTGCTGACCTGCAGCCGCGGACTGTAGCTCCGTAACTCACCGGCAATCCACTTCTCGGCTTCCCGAATTGCGGGCGACATCGAATACCTCGTACCAAAGCTCTCCAGCTTGCGCAAGGTAGCCTCGATTCGTGGCTCAGAAATGTTTTGGACGATTCGGGATATGGCAGGATTCAGTCGCGACGGGGGTTGCTGGGCGTTGCAGAGAGTCACGCCCAGCACGAAGACGCAGAAGCAGATTTTCACGATCTGCTTAGTGTACTGCTTGTCGGAATCTACCTCGCGCCGCGCGAAGTTTGTGAGTGGAACGCAAAGCGGTGCACCGGAAGCGGCATGGGAGAATCGGCTCCCTTTACGCTCTTCCAGATAATCTCATTTAAGGCAAACATCGGCGCCGCGTCTACCTCATCCAGATTCATCTCCAGTGACTTTCCCGCACCCCACGCCATCGTTGTATTCTTCTCATTCACATCGATCTCGGGCTTACGGTGGGTGTAGGGAGTGAGATCCGGCTTAACACCAAAGGAGGCGTACATCGGCGTCGCAGAAGCATCGTACTGGCTCATAGGAGGCAGGCCCAGCATCAGTTCCATCGTGCGGAGCATGGAACTTGTCGTGTAGAGCGTGCTGTCCACCGCGCCTCTCCGGGCATACGGGCTCGCAACGAGTGCCACCGTTCTGCGTGCATCCACGTGATCGGACCCGTCCTGAGCATCA
>JACMLA010000566.1 GCA_014379815.1 Bryobacteraceae bacterium
CTCAGCGTTGTAGAAGAGCCGTATTTCGATCATGTCACCCGCCTGCAGACGGTACGCCTGTTCGGACGGCGGACCTTGCGCGGGCGCCGGGGTGGATTCGGCAGGTGGCGTTTGCGCCGACAAGAATGCGGCCAAACAACAGAGCACGGAGGATTGAAAAAAGCTATGTCTCACTTTAGTATTGTTTCGAAGAGTGTTGAAGGGCCAAGTTCGTTTAAGACCTTGCTGGGTACGCTAAATTATACCTGAATCGCAATTTTTCGCTGAGCCCGACCGATGGCTTAATTAAATTAAAGTTTTGGTCATCCGCCCGCAAGTTGGCTCCTATCGCGCTACGGCGCCAAAGGCGCGCAGAGGCTGCCCTCCTTTTCGAATAAGCTGATTTCGATTGCAGCATGGGACCAGGGACGGATAGGCCACCCCGCCCATTCCTGCCAGCGTTTCGAAACACCGGTGCGGATACGGTCTGGTAATGCTGCGCCTGCCTTCCTCGTCCCTTCGATCCACGCGTTTACTGCTGCTTGTTCGGCACTCCTGTCTCCACGCTTCAAAGCCGCTGCCGCTTCTGCAAGCAGTTTGCTCAGGGACACCACGGTCGCGCGATCACCGACAAAGTATGAAGTGAGCTCGGACAGGCTTTCATATTGGAACAGGCTCGCCGCCTCGCGGGCGCTTCCCCTCGCGTCAGGAGCGGCTATGCCCGGCAGGGCCACCCAGTTCTCCCCATATATTCCGAGTTTCAAGCTCGCTTGACGGAATCCCAGAACGACTTAAAGGTGCTTCTTAAAGAGCCGTCGCCAAAAGCGAGGTTTGTATTCGCAGCACGGTCAATACTGGCGAAGCTGATGGGGAAGAACGCAAAAAAACCAGGCGCCTGGTCAAGGTGGGATTCCGGCGCGACGAAGCATGTCCGGGTACCGGGCATCGTTACGGATAGGATCCAGCCGAGGGTCAATATTGACGGTGAGCATCTCAGGGGCACGCGTCAAAAGGCCCACTTCCATCGCCTCGTATGCCTCATCCATCCGATTAAGACTTGCGGCGAGCAGGAGTTTTGCCGTTGCATCCACTTTGCCCTGCTTCAGCAATTCTCGCCGCTTTTCGAGGACAGCGAGCGCCGGTCGTCGATCTCCCTGGCGCAGGCTCAACCAGGCATGGTCAGCTTCTATAACGCCCGGGACAAGTGACGATCTTCCGAGGCTTTGCCTCGCTTCGGGTACCCGGCCGAGCAAACCCAGTGTTAGCGCGAGATAGTAGTGGGCAAGGCCATAGCCGGGCTCCCGATCCAGCACTTTGCGGCACTCCGATTCTGCGCGGCGGAAATCCCGCTGGTAATAAAAAACCCGACAGTATTCCGTTCCCAGCGCAGGAGAAGCCGGGTCCAGCCGCAGCGCTTCTTCAACCAGTTGCAGCGCGCCTTTGAGATCGGCAGAGGTCAGTTTCAGCCGCGCGTAGCCCAGTCGCGACTGAACGGATTCAGGCTGAAGTGCCAGAGCGGTCTGGAATTCTGAGTCTGCCTTACGAAAGTCCCAGTCACTCACCATGTAAACCATTCCCATGGCATAGTGCGCCGGACCTGAACGCTCGTCCAGTTTCAGCGATGTCCGTGCCGCCGCCAGCGCCCGGGGCAAAACCTCCTGTATGGGCGAGACTCCCAGCATAGAAAGGTGAAGCAGGGAGATGGACAGCCCTGCGTGTGCGCTCGCCGATCCGGGATTTCCAGCGATGGCGCGTTCGAAGTGCTCCGCCGCCCGAATCGTTTCATCGGGTGCGAGCTTGTAAAGAAGGTGCTCGCCAATCCTGACGGAGGGTTCGACTGCGGCCGACCTTCGTTCAGGCTCCGGCCTAAGCATCATCGCAAGTCCGCCCAGACTCGCAAGCGCTGTCAGGGCCAATCCTGCCCGAAGCACAAATCGCGTAGTTCTGCCCTTGCGAGCCGGCTGTATAAGAACTGCTGACTCAACCGGCAATTCCACAGAGACTGGTTGTTCCCGGACTTGCTGCAGTTCTTCCGTGACCTCGGCCACGAACCGATAACCGCGGCGTGGAATGGTTTCGAGAAACGTACCCGCCTCATGCCCGTCCTCAAGAGCTTTGCGCAAAGATGAGATATTGCGAGTCAGTCCCGTTTCGACCACGGTCACATC
>JACMLA010000567.1 GCA_014379815.1 Bryobacteraceae bacterium
GCGCAAGTAGAGAAGTCGGAAACGTTTGAAAGTCTGGATTCGGGTCGCCGCTTCCGCACCTGGCTTCGCTTCGTTCATACAGGCGAGTTTTACGGCCTTCCCGGACAGACCATAGCGGGCATAGCCTCCGCGGGAGCCGCAGTGCTTGTGTGGACGGGCATCTCGCTTTCATTGAGCCGTTTCCGCGCCTGGCGTGCTCGTAAAAAGACGGCAAGGGCGGAAGTGCTTGTTGGCAGCCGATAGCGCGCGCCAGGCAGGCTGCGAAAAAATGCCTCCTTGGGCCCACTCCCTCACGGTCGTGGCTCGGTAAGTCGCAGCAACTCCGAGCCGCGCGCGTCAGTAAGCGATTTCCGGCCTTTTTCAGCAGCCTGCTACGAGTGAACGCAGAACGCTCATCAATGCCTCAGGCTGAATCGGCTTGGACAAATAGCCATCTGCTCCCAGGTCGAGACAGCGCTGCCGGTCCTCTTCGAGTGCGTGCGCAGTGACCGCGACGATCGGCACGTGCCCGCCGCTGATCTTCTCCCGGCGCCGGATCTCGGCCATTGCTGCGTAGCCGTCCATCTTCGGCATCTGAATATCCATCAGAATCAAATCCGGTGTCTCTTTCTCGAACTCGGCTACGGCCGCTTCGCCATCCTCAGCGGTAATCACTTCGAAGCCGCGCTTTTGAAGCAGAATCATCGCCAGCTTCTGGTTGACGCGATTGTCCTCTGCCAGCAACACCCTTAGGTTGGCTCCGAACCTCTCGTGGGGATCGGGCTTTTGCGGTTCGAGAGGACTACCCGGAAGTTGCTGCGTGCCTGACAGAATCGCCTGCCCCAGCTCAGCCGGACGAACCGGCTTCATGAGGTATCTTCGGATCCCGAGGAGCCTGCTGCGTTCCTGGTCCTGGATCTGGCCGCTTGAGGTCAGGAGCAGGATGGGCACTGTCTGCAGTCCAGGCAATTTCCTGATTTGCCCGGCAAGAGCAAATCCATCCATTCCTGGCATCTGCACGTCCAACAACAACACATCGAAGTGGTTCGTTGAAACGCCGGCCAGGTTGGCCAGCGCACTTTCGGGACCGTCGGCCAGTTCAGCCTGCAACCCAAGCCCTTCGACCATCTGGTGTAATACCCGGCGGTTGGTGGAGTTGTCGTCGACAATCAACGCACGCAATCCCTTCAGCGAAGCGAGGGTTTGAGGTGCAGAGTGCAGCTGAGAGGCGATTGGCAGACAAATTGAGAACTGAAAGCCGCTGCCTGGACCGCCGCCTTTGCCCTCGCTCTCCGGCCATGGGCTCTGCAGCTGTAATTCTCCGCCCATCATGTTTGCCAGCCGCCGCGAAATGCTCAACCCGAGACCGGTACCGCCGTAAGTCCGGGTTGCTGAGTTGTCGGCTTGCTCGAACGCCTCGAAGATGGCTTGCTGACGCGAGGTCGCTACTCCGATACCCGTGTCGGCCACGAGGAACCGCAGCCGGACCTCATTGCCTTTGGCGGATTCCAGAGTGACCCGCACCAGCACCTCACCCCGGTCTGTGAACTTCACCGCGTTCCCAACCAGGTTCATCAAAATCTGCCGCAACCGGCCGCGATCGCCAAGCACCGTTAGCGGGACGTCCGGTGCGATTTCTACGGCCAGTTCCAGGCCTTTTGTGTGCGCCCGCGCAGACAGGAGCCTCGCCATTTCTCCAACACACTCTTCCAGAGGGAACGGGGCCACGTCCAGTTGCAGCTTGCCTGCGTCGATCTTCGAGAGATCGAGGATGTCATCGATGATGTGCAGCAGCGCCTCTCCGGAGACTTGCACTACGGTCAGGTAATCGCGCTGCTCGGCAGTCAGCTCGGTTTGCAGCGCCAGTTCCGTCATTCCGATAACACCGTTCATAGGAGTGCGAATCTCATGGCTCATGTTTGCGAGGAACTCGGTTCGCGCCCTGCTCGCTGCCTCGGCATGCAACCGGGCAGCCTGAGCTTCGAGGATGAGCTTGCCTCTGCGTCGCCACTGGAGCACGATTCCTGCGATCAGCGCCAGCAGCGCAGCAGCGCAGGCAGCACCGATCACAACGAACGCAGGCTCGCGGTACCACGGGCGCAATACCTCGAAGCTCAGCGTTGCGGGAACCGCGCTTGTGTTACCCGACCGGTCCGCTGCCCGGACGCGGAAGATATGGGACCCAGCTGCCAGCCTGGTATACGCGGCTGACCGTCGTTCACTCCACGGACCCCATGCTCCTCCATCCAGACTGGAGGAGAATAGCAAGCGATCGTCCGGCGTTTGCTTCCAGCGATCACGTCCGCTAAACCCGAGTATGGCGTCCGCGTCCGGGGCGATCCTGGTTGCGTTAACGGAATCGAGCCGGACTATCGGCGGGCTTAGGTCGGCCGAGACCTCAAGGCGACTCACTCCACGCTGTGTGCCCGCCCAGATGCCACCTCGGGAATCCCGAAAAGCCGACAGCATGATGGAGGATGGCAAGCCCTCTTCGACCGAATTGAGAATCCAGGAATCGCCACTGGATTTGAGCATTCCGCGGTTAGTGGCAAGCCAGATATTTTGCTCAGTCTCGACGATCATTCCAACCCGGTCAAATCCCTGGGCCAGTACTCTCCATTTCTTGCCGTCGTACTCGGTAATGGCGTTCCGTCCACCGACCAGCAACACCTTCCTGGTCGTCGAGTATCGTAGCGAAAACGCGCCAGTGCCAGCATCCTTCATGTATTCCACTCGGCTATGGCGAAATGCGGCGAGTCCTTTGGTTCCGCCAAGCCAGACGGTACCGGATGGGTCAACCGCTAGCGCGCGTGGATCGCCCAGAACTCCCCGGTCTGCCTGGAATTGGAATGTTTGAGTTGCGCCGTTCAACGTGCTTATCTTTACTGGTCCACTGAGGTCTGCGTCGGCCAGCCAAACCGTGCCTTCGGCCCCTTTAACAACCATCCGATAAGGCGAGCCCTCAGCCGGCCTCCGAATCTCCCATTTGCTCTTAGCCGGATGGAACAGCAGAAGCCATCCCTGGGTTGTGATCACGGCGATCCGACCGTCCGGCAGCGCAGCGATGGAACTGGTCCTTGTAGTGCGTGTTTCCTGCCCCTGAGGCAGTGCATACATCTTCGTTCCCGATTCTGAAACGACACCTACGTTGCGATAAGCCGCAAACCAGATGCGACCCTGACCGTCCTCGGTAAAGGAATGCGCCGGAAGGGTGGCATTCGGCTCCGCCTGTGCGGGTGATCTCCAAAGAGGGAGCGTGTCGCGCGAGATTCCAAACGGACTCGCGAGCCATACCGCACCATCGGCACCCCTGGCGATGTAGTGGATTCTGCCGCCGGCAAACTGCTCGGGCAGCGCGATCTGAAGAGTTTTGCCGTTTCCCCAGAGCTGGAACAACCGGTCCGCGTCATGGACGTAGTACGCCCCGTCCGATCCACGCCAGCCACTTAAGCTGCTGGATGGCGAGGTTCGCAATAAGCGTGGCGATCCGGCTCCGACTTGCACCAGTTGCCATTTATCGCCGATCCGGGTAACGACCAGCAGTTCGGTTTGCCCGGCGTCCGAGATTCTTTCGATCCGGCCAAACCTTGTCTCATCGAGCACGAACAGTTCCCGTGTCCACTCTTCGGCTTCACTGGCGCGCCGAAAACGCAGAACACCGCCCGATCCCGCCAGCCACAAACCGTCCTTGACCTGCCTGCCCTGGGAGACGCCGTTGAGTCCCAGCGTTTTTGGATCAGCCTTCCATATGACGCCGCGCCCTTCGGGCTCCAGTTCGAGGAGCTGCTTTTCGGTCGCGACGAACAACCGTCTTTTGCCGACCGATACCGCTGCCAGAATCTTGCCAGCAGCAGCAAACTGCAACTCCGGCACTTTCCATTCCCGCCATGAAGAATCGCGAAACAACCGCACCTTTCCGTCGTTCGCACTCCACAGTCGATCCTGCGAGGCCGGGGCCAGAACGTGCTCTTTGGGGTTCACACGGAATGCTTCGAGCCGGTAGCCGTCGAGCCGCGAGGCGAAATCGATGTCACCCTGCCTTGACCAGATGCCACCATCCGGAGTCGCTCCGACCCAGTTGGTGTAGGACTCCTGCATTCCGTCCGCGATGCCCCAGGTCCGCCAGTTTGAGCTCTCGGCGGCCCATATGTGAATCGGTATGGATATTAGGGCGAGAGTTGCGAATTTCAGTTGGGTGCGCACGAGGCGGGATAGCATGATCGGGATACTAGGACTTCCGCTCCGCCTTTTCAGAAGGTGTTTTGTAGAGAAGTACACTGCCGGCTTCTTTCTTCTCAACTCTTCTTCAGCGCAGTTCCTTTTCCCGCGCGAGTTTTGGTTGCTTAACGCGTCCCGGCTGATACAGTAAGGGGATTCGCATGAGCACTGCACGAGTCGTGTGTCTGCTGGTGAGTCTGTGCAGTATGGCTCATGGAGCTATTTCACCGGCTGACCTGAACGCTCTGGTGATAGATGCGGTAGCGTTTCTGGAACCAGGCAGCAGCAAAGCCGAGGACTACGCGTGCACGTATCGGAATATCCGCAAAGAATTTGACGCTAACGGCAAAGTCAAATCAGAACAGCTAACTCTTGCGCACCGCACGTTTCGGGACGGATTCGCTGTATACGAAGTGCTGGAACGGAACGGGCGAACACTGGACCTTCGCGAACAAAAAGAGCAGGAAGACAAGATTCGCAAGCAACTCGCGGAAGCCCGGTCCATGTCAAAGGGCGACATTGAAAAGCGGCGGAAGAAGAGCGCCGAAAGTAGCGGTTTCATCGCAGAACTGCCAGATGCTCTGCAGTTTAAGGTTGTTGGAGAAGACGTCGTTGATAAGCGGTCTGTCCTTGTTGTCGACGCGGAGCCGCGGCCTGGGTATAGGGCTCGCAACATGAAAGCGAAGCTGTTTGAAAAGTTGAAGGCGAAACTGTGGATCGACTCAACGGACCGGCAGCTTGTAAAAGCGGAAGCTGAGACATTCGACACAGTCAGTCTTGGCTTAGGCGTTTTAGGCAAGGTGGAAAAAGGTACCCGCTTTGCGATGCACCGAATCAAGCTCCCTGACGGAACCTGGGTAGTGGACTCGCAGGGTATCCGCTTTGCAGCCCGAATCATGCTGGTGAAATGGATGAATCAGGAGATGAGTTCACAGATTTCCGACTTCCGTCACAAGTCGCAGGCGAGTGCTTCGCGATAGACTGTTAAGTCCTGGCAAAGGTGCCAACAAGACAATGAGAGTTTCCGTAATTCTGCCCGCTGCCGGTCTTGGGACACGGATGGGTAAAGCTCCCCAACCAGAAAAAGGCGGTGTGAGCCGCAAACAGTTTATGTTGCTGGATGGCCTTCCAATCCTCGCTCACACGGTCCGGAAGTTCGCTGCAAGCGCGCACGTGAGTGAAATTGTGATTGCGACGCGCAGCGAAGATATGGATTGGGTACGCGAGCTGCTCGTTAACGAAGGACAGATCAAACCGATCCGCCTTGTTGCCGGTGGAGAGAGCCGGCAGCAGTCGGTGGAGAATGCGCTTGCTTCGATTGATTCGGGTACCGATCTGGTTGGCGTTCATGACGCGGTACGGCCTTTCGTGGACGCAGCGACAATCGCCAAAGTGATCGAAGAAGCAGCGATCTCCGGTGCGGCCGTGGTGGGGATTGTTCCTGTAGACACGGTAAAACTGGTGCACTTGAACAAAATCCGCCAGACCCTGACACGCGAACGACTGATCCTGACGCAGACTCCTCAGGTGTTCCGGTACGAACTCTTACGGCGTGCGTTTGAAAAAGCTCGCGAAGACGGATTCACTGGCAATGATGAATCCAGTTTGGTAGAAAGACTGGAGCAGGTCGAAGTGAGTGTGGTGGCAGGTAGTGACAGGAACCTGAAAATCACGAGACCCCATGATATGGATCTGGCACGCTTGTTTCTTAGCCTGGAGACGGCGGAGCGCATGGCTTCGTGATCACAGATATCCGGACGGGACTTGGCTGGGATAACCACCGGATTGCATTAGGACGTCCTCTAATCCTTGGTGGCGTGCGGGTAGAGGCCGAGTTTGGTCTTGAGGGACATTCCGATGCCGACGTGCTAAGTCATGCGGTTACGGACGCGATCCTCGGAGCACTGGCCGCGGGTGACATCGGAATGCATTTCCCCGACACGGACCCGGAGTGGCGCGGGGCGGACAGCTTACGATTTCTAAAGCACGCGAGAGATCTGGCGGAGGCCGCCGGGTTTGTCATTCAGCACGTGGATTCGACGGTGATTCTGGAAAGGCCAAAGCTGAAGGACTATCGCGAGACGATCCGTCAAACCCTGGCGGACACTCTTGGTTTGACGCCTGGCCGGGTCTCCGTGAAATTCAAAACCTCTGAGAAGGTCGGACCGGTAGGCGAAGGCCGGTCAGCAGAGGCTCAGGCTATCGTCACACTGGTACGCTAAGCCTCCCCACGCAGGTCTGTCTTTCCTCCCGAAATCAGGGCGCAAAATAGGGACATGGCATCACCTCTGAGCACGCCGCCAGGACCAATTGGACTCCCTCTACTTGGCGTGTTGCTCGACTTCCGGCGAAATCCGGCAGAGTATCTGCTAAAGACATCCCAGAAGTTCGGTGAGGTCAGTCACTTTCGGATCGGCTTGCAGAAGATGTATTTCATCAACAGGCCTGACCTGATTGAGGAAGTGCTGGTCACCAACCCGAATAACTTCATAAAGAGCAGGATGCTGCAAAGGGCAAAAGGCCTTCTGGGCGAAGGTTTGCTAACGGCAGAGGGCGCTCATCATATACGGCAGCGAAAGCTGTCGCAACCGGCTTTCTACCGCGACAGGCTCGCTGCCTACGCAGGAATGATGACAGCGGCGGCAGAAGAAGCGAGCGAGAGATGGGAGAACGGTGCCACGCTCGAGATGACCGACGAGATGATGCACCTGACTCTGCGCATCGTCGGACTCACGTTGTTCTCCCGCGATGTGGAAAGCGACGCCGCAGAGATAGGACAGGCGCTGACTGACGTGATATCTACTTTCGAGACAATGCTGCTGCCGTTCTCGGGGCTGATTCGCGCCTTACGACTTGGGCCAATGGCAAAGGCGGAGCGTGCTCAGAAGATCCTCGATACGAAGATCTACGAACTGATCCGGGAGCGCCGCGAGGCCGGGCGCGATCGTGGAGATTTGCTCTCTACCTTGCTTGCGATGGCAGAGGGTGGAGAAGCAGGGATGACGGACAAGCAGGTTCGCGATGAGGCCATGACGCTGATGCTTGCCGGGCATGAGACCACTGCCACAGCGTTAACCTGGGCGTGGTTCTTACTGTCGCAACATCCGGACGTCGAATCCAAACTTCGTGCGGAGTGGCGAATGGTGCTGGGCGGGCGTGAGCCGACGTTTGACGATTTGCCGGCGCTGGTGTACACGGAACGCGTGTTTGCGGAATCCATGAGGCTTTACCCTCCTGCCTGGGCTTTGGGCCGACAGGTGGTCAATCAGTTCCGTCTGTTCAACTTCATTATGCCGGCGGGCTCGATTTGCATCATGAGTCCTTATGTGATGCACAGAAATCCTCGTTTCTGGCCTGATCCGGAGACTTTCGATCCCGAACGATTCACTCCGGAGGCAAAAGCAGGAAGGCCGAAGTTCGCCTATTTTCCGTTTGGCGGCGGTCCCCGGGTATGTCTGGGCGAGCGGTTTGCGTGGATGGAAGGCGCTCTGGTACTGGCAACGATTGGACAGAACTGGCGTTTCCGTATGGCTGGAAATCAGTTGCCTGGTATTCACCCCCAGATCACATTGCGTCCGCGTGGCGGCATCCGTATGACTGCCGAGCGCGTGATAGTCTGAAGCAAATCCTTCCATGCCCGTGGCCAACACCCGTGAAAAAGCGCAGTTGATGAGCGCGTCTGAGATTGAGCGCACTACGGTACGGCTCGCACACGAAGTCCTCGAAAAAAGTGAGGACCTTTCGAAGCTGGCGTTTATCGGCATTCGGCGACGGGGCGTTCCCCTAGCGCAGAGGATCGCTGCGAGGATCGAATCGCTGGAAAATCTGCGGATTCCGGTCGGAGTTCTCGATATCAGCCTGTATCGGGACGATCTTTCCACGGTGGATACCAAGCCTGTATTGAACGCAACAGAGATCGACTTCACAGTCACGGGCAAAGACATTATTCTTTTCGACGACGTCTTGTACACCGGGCGCACGATTCGGGCCGCTCTCGATGCATTGTTCGATCACGGAAGGCCGGATCACGTGCAACTCTGTGTGCTGATCGATAGAGGGCACCGTGAATTGCCCATCGAAGCAAGGTACATTGGGCGAACCGTTCAAACATCGGCGAGTGAAATTATAGAAGTAAAGTTTCGCGAGATCGATGAAATTGAGAAAGTATTGCTGGTCGAGCGTACTTAATCCAGCTAATTAAACGCGAGGTAGCACACAGAGCCGATGAGCATGAACCGCAAGCTGCTGGCAGGGTTCTCACTGCTGACGCTTGTACCCTTGCTGATGACTCTTGTTGCCTGGCGGAACTCGTGGCATCTGGTAGTTGCGTCTCGCGATGTCGCGGAAACGAATGAGCTGGTCAAGCAGATGGAAAACTTCCTGTCCCGACTCAAGGACGTGGAAGTCGCAGAACGCGAATACGTTCTGACTGGCGATGAGGCCTCGGTGGCGCAGTTTGTAGACGCGAGAAGAGACATCGAGTCGCGGCTCGCGAAGCTCCCGGTGGTGCGGGCAGATGCGCATTGGCTAGAGCTGCTGCGCACGCTGGTCCCACAGAAATTCGACGAAATTCAGAAAACAATCGAGTTGCGACGTTCCGGTGACCTCGCTGCGGCCTCCGAGATGGTGATGAGTCATCGTGCGGATCGCCCCATGGACGGGATCCGGCGTGTGGTGATGCGCATGATGGCGGAAGAGGACGAATTACTGACCAAACGTTCTGCGGTGCAGAACGGAAGACTGGTCGACACCATGATCCTGTTCTCGATCGTGCTGGTGCTAAATGTGGCCTTAATCTGGTCACTCTTCTACTTTGTGCGGCGAGAGTCCTCAGAAGTCCAGAGGATGAATGAGGAGCTGGAATCGCGGGTCGAAGAGCGTACTCTGCAGCTTCAGAAATCGAATGAAGAACTGCAGAAATTTGCGTATGTGGCTTCACACGATTTGAAGGAACCGATGCGCATGATCTCCAGCTATGCGGCGCTCTTGCAGAGGCGATTTCAGGGGCAACTTGGGGGCGATGCGGATACGTGGATCGGGTTTATCAAAGATGGTGTTACGCGAATGAACGCGCTGATTACGGATCTGCTGGACTACTCGAGGGCGGGCGAGCTGACAGAGGATCAAAAGCAGATTGTGGATACCGAAGCGGTGCTTGCCACTGTACTTACCAACCTGGAAGTGACCATACGGGAAGCTGGTGCAACGGTAACCCACGATCCTTTGCCGAGGTTGCTCTACGAGCCGGTGCGACTGGGTCAGCTACTGCAAAACCTGATCGGAAACGCGCTCAAGTACCGGAGCGAGAGGCTGCCGATCGTGCATATCTCGGCTGCATCGCGAATGCTGGAAATCGAGTTCGCGGTCCAAGACAACGGGATCGGCATTCCACCGGAGTACCGCGAACAAATTTTTGGCATTTTCCAGAGACTCCACGGGAAAGATATTGAGGGCACGGGTATCGGCCTGGCAACGTGCAGGAAAATCGTGGAGGAACATGACGGTCGCATCTGGGTCGAGTCCGAACCGGGCGTCGGATCGACATTTCGATTCACGGTTCCTGCTTCGCAGAGCGCAGCGCACGTTGCCGCCGGCTCCTGATCCACTAAGATTAAACAAGTCCGTTTTATGATCAAAGGCCTTTTAGGCATCGAAGAACTCTCGCGCGAGGAAATCGAAGCAGTTCTCGACCGGGCCCGAACTTTCCAGCCTCCTCCGAACGAACCATTTCAGCGCTTCAACGTATTGCGGGAGCGAAGCGTCGTGAACTTGTTTTTCGAGCCTTCCACGCGCACCCGTTTGAGTTTTGAGATCGCTGCGCGGCGACTGGGTGCGGAGGTGAGTTCCATTCAGGCCCAGGCCTCCAGCGTCTCCAAAGGCGAGTCGCTTGTAGACACGCTGAATACGCTGGTGGCGATGCGTCCGGACGCGATCATCATGCGCCACGCTGCATCGGGAGCGCCGCATTTTCTCTCGCGGTACCTCAGGATTCCGATCATCAATGCAGGCGACGGGACTCATGAGCATCCAACGCAGGCGCTGCTGGATGCACGAACCATTTTGGACCATCTTGGCCGACTCGATGGTCTGCGAGTCGCAATAATCGGAGACATTGCACACAGCAGGGTCGCCAGATCGAACATTCATCTGCTGTCGAAATTCGGCGTCGATATTGTGCTTTGCGGTCCCGCGCCTCTTGTGCCTTCTGAGCTGGCACGCATCGCCCCGGGTGTCACGATTGAGTTTGAGATCGAGAAGGCCATTCAGGGAGCCGACGTGATCATGATGCTCCGTGTCCAGCTCGAGCGGCAGCATGAAACGCCGATGCCGGCTGGCGAATATTTTCGATTTTACGGTCTACGGCTGGACCACGTAACGCTCGCCAAACCAGGCGCGATTGTCATGCATCCCGGGCCAATCAACCGGGGAAGAGAAATCTCTTCCGAAGTTGCTGACTCCCAGAGCTCGGTGATTTTGAATCAGGTGGAAAACGGTGTAGCCGTTCGCATGGCGGTGCTGGAGAAGATCCTCGGATGAGCAGGCTGCTGGTGAAAAATGGCCGTGTCATCGACCCGGCGAATCACGTGGATGCGGTGCAGGACGTTTTGGTGGAGGACGGCCTGATTCGGGGAGTCGGCTCTGCGCTGGACGTCGGAGGTGCGGAGATCTTTGACGCTTCCGGACTGATCGTGGCCCCTGGTTTTATCGATATGCACGTGCACTTCCGGGAGCCCGGATTTGAACATGCGGAAACTATCGAAAGTGGTGCACGGGCGGCCGCCGCGGGCGGATTTACAGCGGTGTGTTGCATGCCCAATACGAAGCCGGTAAACGACAGCGCGTCCGTCACCAGCTACGTTGTAGAGCGTGCCCGGCGCGATGCGGTCGTTAAAGTATTCCCGATCGGAGCAATTACTAAGGGCAGCCTTGGCGAGGAACTTGCCTCCATCGCTTCCATGAAGGCGGCCGGTGTCGTCGCGATATCAGACGACGGCAAGCCGGTGATGAATGCCCGTGTGATGCGGCGTGCGATGGAGACTGCGCGTGCACTGGATCTGCCGCTGATTAATCATTGCGAGGATCTGTTCTTAAGCGCGGGAGGCGACATGCACGAAGGTGTAACGTCGACCCGGCTCGGCCTTCGCGGGATTCCATCCGCTTCGGAAGACGTGATGGTAGCCCGAGACATCCTGCTGGCCGAACTCACCGGAGCCCGATATCATGTCGCGCATTTGTCGACAAAACGCTCGTTGGCTATGGTGGCATTCGCGCGAAAACAAGGACTGCCAGTTACGTGCGAAGTGACACCCCACCACTTCGCCCTTTCTGATGAAGAGACCCGTCCGTATGATGCCAATTACAAGATGAAGCCACCCTTGCGTGGAGGCGACGACGTAACGGCGATGCTCAACGGGATTGCAGATGGTACGGTGGATGCGCTGGCTACCGACCACGCCCCGCATGCGGGCGACGAGAAGATGCAGGAGTTTGAGAATTGCCCGTTCGGAATACTTGGACTGGAAACTGCCATTGGCCTGACATTGCAAAGGCTGGTGCACCTGGGAAAGATTTCGCTGCGACGCATGGTGGAGCTCTACACGACAGGTCCCGCGCGTGTTCTCAGGCTGCCACTTGGGACGCTAGGTGCTGGAGCGGCCGCGGACATCACGATTCTTAGTGAGACCGCTGACTGGACTTACGATGTGAATAAGTCCCCATCAAAGAGTCGCAACTCACCCTTTGACGGCATCCAGTTTCATGGCGGACCCGTCGCCACGATTGTGAACGGCGCCGTGATCTGGCGAAAGGACGTTTGAAGTGTCTACAAGAGAAATACCGTCTGGTCGTCGGGACCGCGGTCGTCCCGGCTTAATCCTGCTAGTCTTTGTGCTGCTTGCACTGGTGTTCGGAGCGCGGTCGCTTGCCGGGCTGGTAATTGAGTATCAGTGGTGGAAAGAGCTCGGTCAGCTAAGCACATGGCAAAACATGCTGCTGTACAGCGCGCTTCCTGTAGCGCTGGCAACGCTGGTGACGTTTGTAGTGCTTTGGATAGTCCATGCCCGCGGAATGCGGTTTGGCGGAAGGCGTCAGTCGGATCACCCGGCCTACGCGCGCGGCGCGACGGTTGCGCTGCTTTTGTTGTCGTGGATCATTGCACGTAGCGCTCTGGATTCCTGGACAATCGTTCGCTACTACGGATCGCAGAGGGCTGGCGTCGCAGCCGATGCATGGCGAGATCCAATTTTCAGCCAGACGCTTTCATTCTATTTGTTTGAATTGCCTTTCTATCAGCAGATGCTGGGTTTGCTGCTGGCCATCGGAATCGTTTCTGTGGTGCTGTACTACCTGACAGCACGGATCTGGCAGCTGGTAGAACAGCTTCCAAATCTCCGGCGGGACGGCCAGGGCTTCGCTCTGGACTTGTTGCTACCGGGTGGCTTCGAGTCCGCTACAGTGCGAGGACTGCTGGCGTTTGTGCTCACAATCATGGCTGTCCGGGCGTGGCTCGGACGGTATGAATTCCTGCAAAGCGAACATGCATTTCTGGTAGGTGTCGACTACCTCGACAACTTCATTGGAATTCCGCTTCAGTGGGTACTGGTAGTTGCGCTGCTGGCGGCGGCCGTGTTTGTGGTCCTGGGTCGATTCCGGCTGGCTGTGATTCCGGTGGCGCTCGTAGTGATCCGGGGATTCATCCCGCCGATTGTCTCCGCCGTCTATGTCAAGCCCAACGAAATATCGTTACAGAAGCCGTATATCACGCACCACATTGACGCGACCCGGTCCGCCTACGGGCTCTCTTCGCAGGTGAAAGAAATGCCCTATGCGGCGAAGCTGGAAGCGCCGCTGGACCCGGAAAACAACCGGCCTTTGTTGGACAACGTTCGTCTCTGGGACTGGCGGGCATTCCACGACACCGTAACTCAGTTGCAAGCTCTGCGGCAGTACTACGTCTTTCAGGACACCGATGTCGACCGGTACATGATCGATGGCAAGCTGCGGCAGGTGATGCTGGCACCGCGTGAACTGGATATCCGCCAGTTGCCAGACGCCCGGGCGAACTGGATCAACGGCCACTTCATCTATACACATGGCTACGGTCTAGTAATGGCGGAGGCGAACCAGATCACTCCCAACGGACAGCCGGTGTTCTTCATCCAGGACGCTCCGACACGGGTCGAATCGAAGAGCCTGCAACTAACACGGCCGGAGCTCTACTACGGCGAGATTACGCATGAGCCCGTATTCGTAAGGACTCAGCAGCCGGAGTTCAACTATCCCTCGGGCAACGGTAACGTCCAGACGAAGTACGAAGGTACCGGCGGGATTCCGATCACCGGATTTGGAATGCGTTTGGCAGCGGCTCTGGCAGAGGGCGACACTAAAGTTTTGTTGACCGGATACCTGACCAGTGAAACCCGGATGATGATCCGCAGGAACGTGCGGGAGCGCGTCTCCGCACTGGCAAGTTTTGTGAGCTGGGATCCGGATCCCTACCTGGTACTGACAGACGCGGGGCGCCTGGTTTGGGCTTTGGATGGCTACACAACCTCCTCCGATCATCCGTACTCGCGGCGAGTCGATGTGTCCGGGATTGGACGTCTGAACTACATCCGGAATTCAGTGAAGGCAACTGTGGACGCGTATGACGGGGATGTCCGCATGTACGTCTTTGACGATAAGGACCCGGTGCTTCGGGTATTCCGCGCAATGTTTCCCGCACTCTTCAAAGATTCAGCGGAAATGCCGGCTGATATCCGGAGGCATACCCGATACCCGGAGTTAATGTTCCGAACACAAGCCGAGATTTACCGGACGTTTCATATGAGTGATCCTGAAGCGTTCTACAACCGCGAAGACTTGTGGGACATTGCAAAGAATGTCTACTCGCAGAATAACCAGTCGGTGGGAGTGGAGCCAACTTTTGTCGTGGCTACGCTTCCGGGGGAGAAAGAACCCGAATTCCTGCTGATCCAGCCATTCACGCCACGCAGCAAGGACAATCTGATCGGCCTCATGGTGGCACGGAGTGACGGCGAACATCTGGGGGAGATAGTAGTTCTCCAGCTATCCAAACAGAGTTTGATTTACGGACCACTTCAGGTAGAAGCCCGCATCGATTCAGACGCAAACATCTCGAAGGACCTGACTTTGTGGAACCAGCAAGGCTCGCAAGTTTTGCGGGGACAGATGCTCGTTCTGCCGGTTAATGAGACCTTTTTGTACGTCGAGCCCATTTACATTCAGTCGGCTCAGGCCAAAATGCCTCAGTTGAAGAAAGTCGCGCTGGCAATGGGCAACACACTGGTGTACCGGGACACGTACCAGCAGGCGCTGGCGGAGTTGATCAGTCTGCAGTCGGGAAGCGGAGGTGCCGCAGTACCAGGCGCTGGCACAACTCCGCAGGACGCGACGATGCCTGCGGGTACGCAGCCGACTCCAAGCGCAGCTGGGTTGACCTCCGGCGCACCAGCTATTAGTGAAATCCGCGACCGCCTGCGAAAGTACCGTGATCTGGCATCCCAAGGCAAATGGGCAGAAGCGGGTCGCGAACTGGAAGCGGTAGAACGGCTGGTTGGTCGTTAAGCGGAAGCTTTAGACCGATGGTCTAAGCGGGCACTTCGTTATTGCGCAGGGCCGCCTTTTCGGTCAACGTCGTGATCGGATTCCGCGACGCGCTGGATTCGCTCTCAGCGCCTTTGCGGCTTTGTTCTCCGATGCCACCCGGGCCGGGTAGGAAACGCCCCGCGATGGACAGCACCTCCGAGGAAAGCTCCGGCAGTAAGTGATCGAAGAGAACGCCAAACTTCGCAACGACGCCGATGATTCGCTCCGCTTCGCCACTCCTGGTTGCCTGAAGAATTTCACTCGCCGCGTGTTCTGCGCTAACCGAAAGTCCGGGAATGGAATCGGCAATCTTGAACCACGCATACTCTTTTTCGTTTTGCCCTTTAAAGTCGGCATGCCGTGGGCTTCCGGTGCGCATCAGCCCAGGGCAGATCGTAGTGACGACTACTCCGTCTTTAGCAAGTTCCGCACGAATCGCCCGGGACCACCCGACGAGCGCGAACTTACTCGCGCAGTAAGGAGTCAGGTGCGGTACTCCAAGCTTGCCACCAATGGAAGTGATGTTCACTATGCGTCCGGATCGTCGCGCCTGCATGTGCGGTACCGCGTGAAACGCAAGATTTACGGCAGACCAGAAGTTCGACTCCATGGCAAATCTGTAGTCCTCCATGGTGATGTGTTCGATGGGACCAACGCCAATGATTCCTGCATTATTGACGAGCACATCAATGCACCCGTAGTGATCCAGAACCCGGGTGACAACCCGACGCGCGTCATCTTCTACTGTCAGATCCGCGGGAATGGCGAGTACGCTCGCACCGTATTGCGTAAGCTCACGATGAGCGACTCCAAGCTCTTCTTCGTCCCGGGCGCAAATCGCAAGTTTCGCTCCCTCATCAGCAAACTGGCGCGCGAGCACGAGGCCGAGGCCCCGGGATCCACCGGTAATCAGGACGATGCGGTTGCGTAGGTCAATCTTGCGATTCCGGCGTAATGCGTTTCGTGCGAGCAGGACGGCGCCTCCGGCTGCTACTGCAATTGCAATACTGGCGGGGCTGTTACGTTTCATATCTTCTGTTTGACCCTTTCGTGTTGCGCAGGTTTCCCGGAGCATGACTCTCGCGGTGACGCGGCTACACTGTGGGCATGGAACTGAAAGGCAAACGGATTGCGATCATCGTGGATAACGTGTATCAGGAAATGGAGGTTTGGTACCCGCTATACCGGCTGAAGGAAGCCGGGGCCGAAGTCGTCACTGTTGGTGCAATTGCCGGCCACACCTATTCAAGTAAGCTGGGCTATCCCTGTATAGCAGACAAAGCCTACGACGAGGTCAAAGGCGCTGAGTTCGATGGCGTGATCGTTCCAGGTGGTTTCGCTCCGGACCATATCCGCAGGCATCCCCGGGCAATCGAGTTTGTGAAGGAAGTGGATCAGGCCAGTAAGCTGGTGGCCGCAATTTGCCACGGACCGTGGGTACTATGCTCTACGGGGTCTTTGAAAGGTAAGCGGACGACGTGCTTTTTTTCTATAAAGGACGACGTAGTGAACGCCGGCGGAATTTACGAGGATTCGGAAGTCGTAGTGGACGGTAGTCTGGTAACGTCGCGAAAACCAGAAGATCTGCCCGCCTTCCTGAAATCGTGTATTGAAGTCCTAACCCGTTCCACTGCCGCACACGCCTGATTGTGATACCTTCAGCACCGCGCCGAGTCTACCCGTGGAGGACTTTACTGTGGCAGCCCAGCCGGACAACTCGACACGCATTCCGATGCAGATCCATACAGAGCTAAGGATCAAAAAGACAGGTGAGATCTCGGTCAGCAACCCTTCTATCGGGCTTGGTCCGAATGATCTCGCGGCCAGCGCCGTGATCAGCTACCGCTTTGAACCAGGGACCGGAGAGCATGTGATCCGGCTGGAAGAACCGATGTCGCATGACCGGTTTGAGGACGACTTTGTGCGCGAATCGGAAAAGCTGTAGCTTCCTCAAGTGAATCGCAGCGTACGATTCGACCCGGAAGTTTAACTTGTTTATAATAGTGAGAACTGCCACCCAGCTTCCTGTGTTGCAGTAGATCCCGATAAGTCCTCAGTAGCAATGTTTGACAACCTTTCGGATAAGCTGCAGCGCGTCTTCAAGAACTTACGCGGCGAAGGAAAACTCACCGCGGACAACATGGAAACCGCGCTGCGGGAGATCCGTGTCGCTCTGCTGGAAGCCGACGTTCATTTCAAGGTCGTCAAGCAACTTGTTGAGAACGTAAGACAGAAAGCTCTTGGGCAGGAAGTACTTACGTCCCTTGCGCCGGGCCAGCAAGTAGTCAAAATCGTCCACGATGAGCTGGTCCGGATCCTCGGGACACATCAGGCCAAACTCCGCTTCGCCAACGATCCTCCAACCACGATGATGATTGTTGGTCTGCAGGGATCGGGCAAGACGACCAGCA
>JACMLA010000568.1 GCA_014379815.1 Bryobacteraceae bacterium
CAACAGCATTCTCGGTTTTCAGGGCAACCGCGATCTTGCGCTGAATATGATCAACTGGCTGTCCTCAGACGAGGATTTGATCTCCATACGGCCCAAGGACCCTGCTGACAATCGGATCACCTTATCCCGGGCACAGATGCAGGGTCTTTTCTACACCAGCGTGATCCTGATGCCCCTTGCCATTGTGCTGGCGGGCGTCTCTGTCTGGTGGAGGCGGAGATAGCGTCGCATGTCACTTCGTGGACTTCTCGTCGGAGCGGTCATCCTCGCCGCACTGGGTGGTGCAGTGTGGTGGTCGGAGACAAAGAATAAGCAGGACGACACTGCGAAAAGCGACAAAGAGGCTCCAAAAATCGTCACCTTGAAGGAAGATGAAGTGACGCGCGTGGAGATCCGCCGCCGGGAAGCTGAGCCTGTGATTCTGCAACGCGGGAAAGATGGCTGGTCGATGACCGTGCCGACCGGGACGGGATCCAAATCTGTTCGTCCCGACAACGAATCCGCCACCAGCCTTGTCAGCAGCCTCGCCGGGCTGACTTCAGATCGTGTCGTGGAAGAGAAGGCTGCAGACCTCACCTCCTTTGGCTTGAACGCTCCCGCCGTCCAGGTCGCCGTCCTTTCGAAAGACAACAAGAGCAAGGTGATTCAGATTGGCGATGAAACCCCAACCGCCGGCGGATACTATGCGAAGGTCGAAGGAGATCCACGTGTCTTCAGCCTCAGCAGCGCTGCTAAGGCTAACATCGATAAGTCGTGGCGGGATCTGCAAGACAAGCGACTGATCACATCGGGAGAGACGAATCTCAGCCGCGTGGAACTCGTATCGGGTAAAGGCCAAACAGTAGAATTCGGTCGCTCAGGCCAGAACGAGTGGCAGATCCTGAAGCCTCGTCCTCTGCGGGCCGATAGCTGGCAAGTGGAAGAATTGATCCGCAAAGTACGCGATACCAAACTCAGCGCAACCGCGACCGAGGAGGAAGAAAAGACCTCGGCGTCTGAGTTTGCTATCGGTACTCGTGTCGCTCTGGTCAGCCTCACAGATCCATCGGGGGCGCAGACTCTGGAAGTTCGAAGCAAGGGTCAGGCTTACTACGCAAAGTCATCCGTCGTGGAAACTCCAACCAAAGTAGAGAAAGAGCTGGCCGATGCGTTAGCCAAGTCACTCGACGACTTCCGCGCAAAGAAGGTCTTCGAATTCGGCTTCGCGGAACCTTCAAAGGTTGAGCTTCAGGACAACGGAAAAGGCTACCATTTTTCGAAAACTGGCGACAAGTGGTGGTCCAACGGAAAGCAGATGGACGGAACTTCCGTACAGTCGCTAATCGACAAGCTGCGGGATCTTCAGGCAACGAAGCTCACAGACTCCGGGTCCGCCCAGCCTGTGCTACTGAACATTACGGTTGTCTCGGCAGAAGGCAAGCGCACGGAAAAGGCAGCGTTTGCGAAAGGTCCTGCCTCGTGGTTTGGGAAACGGGAAAACGAATCGACTACTTACGAGATTGACAGTAAAGTTATCGAAGAGATACAGCGTGCCGCAGCTGACGTCAAAGCTCCGCCACCACCATCGGCACCGTCCGCAAAGAAATGAGCGCCTTCCAGACTGACCTGTATCAGTTCACGATGGCCGCCGGGTACTTCGCGGCCGGCAAGGTCAACGATGTTGGAGTTTTCGAGCTATTCGTCCGCCGCCTTCCACCACAACGGGACTACCTCATCGCCGTTGGTCTGCAACAGGCGGTGGACTATCTTCTCAATCTCGCGTTTACACAGGAGCACATCTCCTACCTGAAATCGCTGGCCCAGTTCGCGAATGCGCAGCCGGCCTTCTGGGATTACCTGCTCGCGTTTCGGTTTTCGGGCGACCTGTTCGCGATGCCAGAAGGCACGCCGTTCTTTGCTGGCGAACCGATCGTAACCGTCCGGGCTCCCATCATCGAGGCCCAATTAGCGGAAACCTATCTGCTTTCCACACTCGGCTTTCAATCCATGATCGCCGCCAAGGCCGCACGCATCGTAGCCGTTGCGCAGGGACGCGCTGTTGTCGAGTTCGGGACTCGCCGCGCGCATGGACCTGAGGCCGGCGTGCTGGCCGGTCGGGCTGCCTATATTGGAGGCTGCATCGGAACCAGCAATGTCGAGGCAGGTATGCGCTTTCAGATCCCACTCTTCGGAACCTCCGCGCATTCCTGGGTTCTCGCGTTTGCAGAAGAGACGGAAGCATTCCGTGCATTGCAGCAACTCCTGGGCCGCGGAACGGTATACCTCATCGACACCTATGACACGGTGGAGGGAGCCCGCCGCGCAGTCGGTCTTGGGCCACCACTGTGGGGTGTTCGCCTCGATAGCGGTGACCTTGTCGAGCTATCCAGAGAAGTTCGTAAAATCCTCGACGACGCTGGTTTCCATGAGGCTAAGGTCATGGCCACCAGCGACCTCAACGAGTACCGCATCGCCGAACTGCTCTCTGCTGGAGCCCCGATTGACGTCTTTGGAGTTGGCACAGATCTGGCGACGTCTTCCGACGCACCCGCGGTCTCGGCTGTGTACAAACTGGTCGAGCTGGAGTCGGAAGGCACGCGCCGGTACACGGCCAAGTATTCGCCCGAGAAGCAAACCCTGCCCGGCGCAAAACAGGTATTTCGTTTTCCAACGAAAGATATTGTGGGTGGCAACACAGAGTGCACACCAGGCAGTCGTGCCGATGGTCCGGCGGAAGCTCTGCTGCGTCCCGTAATCCTCGGCGGCCAACTGGCGGAGGCTCTGCCTTCCGCGACGCAGGCGCGTACCTGGTGCGCTGCCGCTTTGCAAAAGATCGCGGGTTCTAACCATCAGATCCGCTACAGCGACGAACTCCTGCAGCGCGCCGACGAGCATAACCGCACGTTCCATCAATGAAGACCGTATTTATTGACGTCGATACACAGATCGACTTCGTGTTCCCCGCAGGCTCTCTCTATGTTCCCGGAGCGGAACAGATTGTACCCGTCATCGCACGGCTCAACGCCCACGCCTCTGCGAGCAATATTCCTCTTGTCTGCACGACGGACGCCCACCCTGAGAATGACCCCGAGTTTCGCATGTGGCCGCCGCACTGCATTGTCGGAACAGTTGGCCAGCAGAAGCCGCAGGTCACCCTGGTACCGAATCAAACTCTTTTTCGCAAAGTGACAACCAATGCTTTCGCGGCACCGGGCTTTTCAGAGCTTCTCGACAGCATTGGGGCCGAACGCTATGTCGTGTACGGCGTTGTTACTGAGATCTGTGTCAGCGCTGTCATCCGTGGCCTGCTGCAACGGAATCACGCCAGGATTGAACTCGTTACAGATGCTGTGCGGCACCTTGACCCCACCAGCGCACACAAAGTCTTCACGGATCTCACCTCAGCATCCGGTTACCTGGTCCCCTCGGAACAGATGTTACGCTGAGGTTTCCCCGCAAAACCATGAGCAGCATCGACATTACTCTGCCGGACGGGAGTCACCAGCAGGTACCCGCAGGCACAACTCCGCTCGACGTGGCGAGATCTATCAGCTCCAGGCTGGCCGACGATGCGGTTGTCGCACGTGTCAACGGCGAGTTTTATGATCTCACTCGTCCCTTTGAGTGGGATGCCGCACTACAGATCCTGACATCGAAGAATCCCGAAGCGCTGGAGGTGTATCGACACTCCACAGCGCACCTTCTGGCTCTGGCGGTACAGCAGCTGTATCCTGGCGTTCGCCTCGGTATTGGGCCGCCTACAGATACTGGCTTCTACTACGACTTCTATCTGGAACAGGCTTTTCAGCCGGAAGACCTCGAGAAGATTGAAGCCAAAATGTGGGAGTTGCAAAAGCAGGACCTCGCTTTTGAACGCCGCCTTTCGTCGAAAACGGAAGGTATTGAGAAGTACAGAAATATGGGTGAGTTCCTTAAGAGCGAACTCATTGAAGAGAAGGCCGACGACGTCTTTACCGAGTACA
>JACMLA010000569.1 GCA_014379815.1 Bryobacteraceae bacterium
CGTCAACCCGGATAAAGTGCCCATGGCTCCCGGCTTCGGCCAGCAGCCTCGTTTTATCGTCACCATCCAGCCGGTAGGTACGATCTTCAATCCGCCAGCAGCGATTGTGATTCCCAATGCGGACGGTCTGCCACCGGGCGCACTCACCGAGATGTATTCGTACGATCACGATCTGGCCGCCTTTACCGCAATCGGTACTGCCACGGTCAGCACAGACGGCTCGCGCATTGCCAGCGACCCCGGTGTTGGCGTGATCAAGGCCGGCTGGCATTGCGGCGGTAATCCTAACCAAACGGGCTCTGCGGGAACCTGCCCGCAGTGTCAGAAGTGCGAAGGCTCGTCCTGTGTTCCCAGCGATGGCAGCTGCGACGATGGCAAGTTCTGCACATCGTGCGCGGGCGGCACCAGCCCCGGTGCGGACTGTTGTAAAGCCGGAAGCTGCAAGGGCGAAAAGCTACGGGATCAGGACGTCGTCGGCGGATCTCTGCAGGAATGGGACTTCACCAAACTCAAGCAGATTCTCGACGGGACGGCGAGCGCATTTTCTCTCGCACCAGGCTGTAAAGCACCATCGCCGAAGATCTCCGGCGCGATCAAGATCGGACTCGTCAAGAGCTGCTGCGAAGCCAAACAAAGCTACGTGAATGTCGGAAAATTCACTGGCGAAATCTCGGTTCAGAGCGGCCTCGGCATCGAGTGTCTGGTTCCGGGACTCAGCTTCAACGTCCTGAATATCTTCCAGGCTGGTGTCAAGGTTGGCATTACTCTGGGCGGCAGTGTCAGCGGCAGCGGCTACGAAACCGACGATCCGCAGTGCCTGAAGTGCAGCTGGTCGGTGGACGGCAAGATCGTTGCCACCGTCACTGGATCGCTGGTCGCTGTGACTGCGATCGACCCCGATCTGGTCCGGTTTGAAGGCGGCATCAAGGGAGAAGGCAGCGTCGGTGTTTCCATCAAGTGCGATGGTGCCAGCGGCAAAGGTTGCCTTGGACCCGTGAAGGTGTTTGGCGCCGCGATCCTGGGCAACTTTCTCAAGAAGAGTGTCGACTTTACGATCCCCGGCACTCAGGTCTGCTATCCGTAACGTGCGCTGCTGTCAGGAAATGTTGTCAGGAAATTTAGTATGAATTGCTTTTATAGATTCGCTATGGTTGTGACTCTGGCTTCCGGGGCTGCTGCTCTGGGCCAGAGCTCTCCGCCCGCCACCGGAGGCGCATCCAGCCCGAAGGTTCAGGTGGAGTTGTATCCCGCCGGTCAGGAACAAAGCCGGCAAAATCCCGTAGTCCTCAGTTTTGCCGGGCGTCTTTACACGGCAGCAGTCTTTACCAATTCCACCGGACGCATGCCAGTCGAGATGGGACCCGACGAAGCCATACTGCCCAAGATCATTTCCGACAATGCCAGCGCGGATCTTGGCCGTATTCTGACCAACTGGAATCCTCCTGAGCGCGAAGAGATCGCCAAACTCGCAGGCAATCCCGAAATGGCCGAAGCCAACGCGAACTCTTACAAACGCATCCTGCAAAGTGAGCTGCTGGTCAAAATGCTCTACGGCGCCAACTACGTCGTTTACATGGTGCGCCACAATCGCTCCGACACCAGCTACGTCAAGGACTATCCCTTTAAGCGTGTGGAAGGAAAGCTCTATCTCACCAATGAGCTGACCGGAGACCCCGTTTTCCAGTACATAACCACCAGTTATGCCCAGTCTCTGCGCGGATCCCGCAAAGACAAAGCATCGCCGGACAAGCCCTGACGAGGAAGTTTCCAACGTGCGCCGATTCTGTCCGAAATTGCAGGAGAAATACATGAGCACAGTCCAGAAACGAATCCGGAACTTCGGCGGGATGCTCCCGCTGGCTGCTGTGGCGCTGATGAGCACCTGGTTCGCGCCGGCTTCCTATGCCCAGCTCAATGAAAACTGCGTTGTCAGCGTCCTGAACCGAACGGTTCAGGTCAAGAGCGATGGCAGCTGGGTTCTTCCCAACGTTCCAGCGGGGTTCGGACGCGTGAAAGCACGCGCCACCTGCGTCAACAACGGTGTTACCACCTTTGGCGAAAGTCCGTTCTTTGTCATTCCGGCCAACGGCAGTATTGACGTGCCGTCCGTCACGCTGGGAAATGCCACACCGATTCCGGTAGGCCTTGCCATCTCCAGCAATCGTTCTACGATCACCCAGCAGAACGGAACCGCGCAGCTGACCGTTATTGCCAACTTTGGCAACGGCACCACGCGGAACGTAACTGCCGGCGCTACCGGGACGACTTACAACGCCAGCAATCCCGCCATTGCCACAGTCTCCCAGGATGGACTGGTTACGGCAAAGGCCAGCGGGACTGTGCTATTGCAGGCGATCAACGAAGGGACGCCGGCATTCCTCACGATCGATATTGCTCTAACTTCGGACTCTGATAATGACGGCATTCCGGACGACGCGGAAATCAACCTTGGGCTTGACCCCCGGAACGCGGCCGATGCTTCTCTCGACTTTGACACCGATGGTCTGACTAATGTCGAAGAATTCCGGGCGGGCACCGGGCTGCGCAATGCGGACACGGACGGCGACGGATTGAACGACGGTCAGGAAGTGAAGACCACACGGACCAATCCTCTGGTAGCCGATACCGATGGCGACGGCATACCGGACGGCGTGGAAGTGCGCAGTAACAGCAATCCTCTGGACCGCAGTAGCGTCAACTACGCCGCTGCCGTCCAGTCGATTGCAATCACGCCGCCCTCTTTTACTCTCATCGTGAACACGATTGTGGGAACTGCGTACACCCAGCTGAACGTTCGGGCCACGCTGATCGATGGCACCACACAAGTGAACCTTACTTCAACCGCGCTCGGAACGCGATACGCGTCGAGCGACCTGACTACCTGTAACTTCGGTTCGCCCGATGGGCGCGTGTTTGCGGGCAACCCGGGAAATTGCACCATTACGGTGACTGCGGCAGGACGGCCGATTCAGATACAGGGTTCGGTAAGAAACTTCACGCCGCTGCCTGTTAGCAATCTGGCGTTTCCGGGCTTCCCGAATAAGGTGAAGGTACAAGGCAACTACGCTTACATCGCTGCTGGTGCGTCCGGGCTCCAGATCGCCAATATCACCGACAAGACCGCACCCTCGATTGCAGGCTCGCTCGCTCTTCCGGGCAACGCCAATGACGTCGAGATTGTTGGCAACATCGCTTACATCGCCGGTGGCAACAGCGGTTTGCACATCATCGATGTCTCCAATCCCGCGGCCCCGATTCTGAGGGGTACGGCTGCGACCAGCGGACCGGCACAGGGCGTAGTAGTGCGTAACAACACGGCATTCGTGGCTGCGGGCAGCCAGCTCACCATCGTCAATGTGTCGAATCCGGGAGCACCTCTTGTTGCCGCCAACACCAGCATCGCGGGCAATGGCAAGGCCATCACGCTGGATACGAATCGCAGTCTCGCGATCGTCACTCTCGGCGCGGGTGGTATTCAGATCTTCAACGTTGCCAACCCTGCTTCTCCGCAGGCGGTCAGTACACGCAACCTTCCCGGTGGCGATTCGCGCGGTGCAAAGGTCTCTGGCAACTACTTGTTCCTTGCAGACTACGGCCTGAGTCTCACTAGTATCGACATCACAAATCCTGCAAATCCGGTGGTGCTGAA
>JACMLA010000570.1 GCA_014379815.1 Bryobacteraceae bacterium
CTATACGATGAGCGGCGGTCATCGCAGCTACACAGACCCTGAAATGTTTCTGAATGGTTCGCCTGTGCAGGAGAAAGGCTACCTTACCGAGTTAATGACACAGCGGGCTTGCGAGTTCCTCGATGGGCAAAAATCGGACAAGCCTTTTCTTCTGACGGTTGGGTATTTGAACCCACACACGCCATACACCGGACATCCTCAGCGCTACTACGACATGTATGCGAATGCCACATTTGATTCCGTCGGCTACGAACCGGCAGCTCCGAATGCGCTTCGGGAAAAAGAGCTGTTGAAGGACACCCTCGGCAATATCCGGCGCGCCGCTGCTTCCATTTCTGCCCTGGACGACCAGCTCCTGGTTTTGATGCGCAAGCTGCGGGAGCGCAGTTTGTACGACAACACTCTGGTCGTGTTTACGGCCGATAATGGCTATCTCCTCGGGCGACACGGGTTGTGGAGTAAAGGCCTTGCTTCGGATCCGATCAACATGTACGAGGAAGTGATGCGCGTGCCGATGCTGGTCTCGTGGCCAGGCAGAATTCCTGCCGATGCCGTCGCGCCTGAGCTGGTGAGCTCATACGATCTGCTACCCACTTTGTGCGAGGCCACGAACGTCGAAGTCCCTGCAAATCGCAATCTATGTGGTCGCAGTTTCCTTAGAATTGCGCAACGCGAGCCGCTAAAGAAGAAAGAGCCAAAGTGGCGCAACCTGGTGTTCGGTTCGTTCCGTAACACAGAGATGGCGCGGGATACACGTTACAAGATTGTGGTTCGGAACCAGGGTAAAGGACCCAATGAAATGTATGATCTTGCCAATGATGCCCGCGAGAAGACTAATCTCTGGGAAGATCCGCGTTTCATTACAGTGCGAGAGTCGCTGACGAAAGAACTCGCAGTCTGGCGACAGAAAACGGCCTGATAACGACCTCAGCCGGGATGGAGTTTTCGTACTTCCGCGTGGTTCCAGTTCACTAAAATTACGGAGAAGTCGTGAGGCTCACCCTTTCTCTTTTCTACCCGGATTGCTCCACTTTCCGCCATTTGCGCAATCAGTGCTTTGCGCTCGTACTCGGAAAACTGAGGCAGTTCCGCCCGGAGTTTGTGAAGGTAAGGCGTCATCCAGACTTCCGGCTTGTTGTGAAAATAGCGCCACAGAACGTTTAGCGCCACGTTCTGATCCTCGTCAAGAAACCGCGAAGTGAGTGGATCGCGAACCGCTCCGCTTACGACAACAGGTGGGGGCAGAGGACTGGGTTGTCCCGGCGCGGTAAGCGTTCCAGCTGTGGTTGCCGACGTCGTCTTCGGTTGTGGAAGAAACTGGGTGGCATCGAGGAAGTTTTCCTGCCCGACGTTGGTCAGCAAATCCCCGGACATACTACTCGGAAATCCCACGACCCGCACCGTTCTTCCGTGCTTTTTCAGGTGCTGAATGACGGGAATGTAGTCCCGGTCGCCGGCCACTACGATAAAGGATCGAATCTCCTGGCGGGTGTACAGCACGGTAAGCGCGTCGATACAAAGCCTCATGTCCGCCGCATTCTTGTGGTCGGTACCGAGAACATTATGAGTTTCCACGCCGATCAGGTACAGCGCACCCTGCGCGTTCTCGTCGATCCGTTCGAAGTCGGCGTAGGCCTCGAGGATGATGGCTTCTTCGTTGTACTTCTCCAGAAGAACCCGGCGAAGCCGTTGAATCAGCCCAGCGACAACATCGCTAATATCGCGGCTATCGGAAAGATTTTGCCGCAAATAGTAGTAGATATTCTCGAAGTCGATAAGAATAGTCGCCAGATGGCGATGGTCGCTCAGCAGTTCTGATTCCTCCGGGTATGCGGCCGCGAGTGAGGTCTAGGGCTCAAGCACTATCTTCATGATGTTGGGCTCGTGAGAGTAGAGCCTGTCAAACCAGCTCGGGCCTTCTTCAAGAGGTGCTGTGGCTGTCAGCATAGGGTCGACTTTGATCAACCCGCGGCCCATCAGATCGATGCACTCGGGATACTCACCGGAGGAGGCACAGGACCCCTGCAACCGGATTTCCCGGGTTACCACAGGCTGAAGAGGCAAATCGATGTCTGGCCGGATATTGCCGATCAGGGTCACGGTGCCACCCTTGCGCACGGCAGCGATTGCGGTCCGGATCGGATCGGTAGCGCCCACTGCTTCGAACACCACATCGGCACCCCGGCCATTGGTAGCTTCAAGGACGTACTTCACGGCATCGCTGGTCTTAGGATTGACTACTTCGTCCGCCCCATTGGCTTTTGCGACCGCGAGTTTATGATCTTCGAGGTCGAGCGCGATGATCCGCGAAGCACCAGCGAGCCGCGCCGCCTGAATTGTCATCAGACCGATCATGCCGGTTCCTACCACGAGAACCGTGTCGCCCAGGCTCAGAGGAGTGA